>CAZEWB010000724.1:0-510 GCA_964515655.1 uncultured Bacteroidales bacterium | reverse complement strand
ATAATTTTAAATTGTCCGAAACTTTTACAGTAGATAACAAGGCTCTATCTGAATCAATATTTAACACTGGAAAGGCTCTGAAATAATAAATTCCAAAAAAACAGATTTCAATTTCCAAACAAGAAGAAAATGAAAAAATCGAAATACAAAACGAAATCCAAAGGTAAGTCGAAAATAAAATCTAAACTTCCTGAAACGCGAATGTTAAATGAGCCAGAGGAAATAAAGTATGCAAGGAATAGTGATGTGGAACAAAGATCTACCCTGATTAATTTATATTCTGGACTAAAGTCCTTATATAGAGAGCATTTGTATTGGATCTGTCTCAAAACCCCACGTTTTGTCATCCTGAGCGAAGCGAAGGAACTAAAGTTTTCTGGTAATGAGATTCTTCGCTCTGCTCAGAATGACAAAGTATTTATTTTTGGATTTTAATATTGTTTGATATTTGTTTTTTTGAATTTTGAATTTAAAAATTCAAACAAACAAACACCAAACACACCCAACACA
>CAZEWB010000723.1:1044-2535 GCA_964515655.1 uncultured Bacteroidales bacterium | reverse complement strand
TGTGTTGGGTGTGTTTGGTTTTTTTGTGGTTGAAAAAAACTGAAATGGCAGAATTGCCGGATGTTTCGAGCAAATGATTGTAGCGGTCAATTTCCTTGGATATCTCAGATTCATGCTTTTTCAGGATATCGGGCATGAATGTATTGAAGTAATAGTTGAGTTTCTCATCCGGCTCAAGGTGATGAGGAAAATTCATGCTGGCAAGTGAGTTAAAGTATCCGGTGATATTATCAATACTTCTCGAAAACTCAATTACGTAGTCGGCCCAGCGCCCGTACTTTATACGGAATGCCTCTATCTGGCGTTTATCGGCAAGAGCAACGCCGACAAAATCATCGTTCCATGTGTGTTCAAACAAACGGTTGTTCTGGAAGAAATCAACGTGGGCTAAAACATGATAGAATATCATGATGTTCATCCAGTCGGGATTGTTGTCGTTGTAGAACGATATCGCCGGGCGGGAATTTATGACGGTCTCGTATGGATTCGAAGGGTATAGTTTATATTTGCCGTATTCTTTCAGTATTTCAACATCGTAAAGCCAGTAATCATAAAGAGTGGGTATCATGACCTTTGGTGAAAGGTCCAGCAGGTCTTTATTTGTGACAATGTATTCAAGCGTTTCCCTGTCGAATTTAAGGCCTGCATCGCGTGCACGGACCTTGCACTCTTCCATTATCTTCTTTGTATGTTGGTCTATCAGGTACATGACTGTTTCTGTTTTGCCATTGCAATATAACTAAAGTTTTACAAATTACAGATTATATTAATCATCTTTTTTATGTTATCCGAAAATTTAAATGTTTTGCTCAGGTTAATAGTTATTTGTATAAGTTAGTATTTTCGATAAAATATTGCTTATTATATCCAGCCAAATATAGTATAATACTTTCAGTTTTGGCTGGCTATAAATCAATGAAAAGACTATCAATTTTCAATTCATTTTGAACTAACTGTCTGCTGTACTCGTTACTGTTCAATCCATGTGCAGTAATCATAGTTACAAATACGCTCTTCCGGGTACGTGTAATTTCTTTAAAAAGATTTACTTTATTTATAATATTATTTGCACATTTTTTATCAATGCTGAACGGAGAATTATAGAATTTGATTTCGCAAAGATTGATTACGTTGTCAGCCCTGTCAATAATCAGGTCTATCTGGGCTTCACCGGAGTCTGACTTATAACACCAGCTACCGGCAGAGGAGTTGATGCCTGATATCTTAAGTTTTTCCTTAATCTGGCTAATATGTTTCAGGCAAAGCGATTCAAAAGAAAATCCCGACCAGATTTTCCATGACTGATGTCCCTGAATTTTTGCCCAAATACTGTTTCTGGATGGCTTGGTTTTTTCGATGAAATTCAGATAAAAAAGTGAGTATTCGTCTGTCAGACGGAAAATAAGTTCAGGAGGAACCCTGTCAAAAACATTAGATTACCTGGAAGAATCAGGCTTCATTGAAAAATATCTTCCATATCAGGGTTCAAAA
>CAZEWB010000723.1:0-1034 GCA_964515655.1 uncultured Bacteroidales bacterium | reverse complement strand
CTGTCAGACGGAAAATGGCGTCTTTTGAACCCTGATATGGAAGATATTTTTCAATGAAGCCTGATTCTTCCAGGTCATCTAATGTTTTTGACAGGGTTCCTCCTGAACTTATTTTGCTTTTATCAAGGATCGCGTTGCGGGTCATTCCCTTACGTACTAAAGCAAGTGTGCGGATTATCATTTCATGGTTTTCGTGCTTATTGAAAAGAGAGGCAAAAACATTTTCGAATTCGCTTCTCAGAAACCCGTCTTTATGAAAACCCAGCCGGTCAATTGCCTGTGATGTACTTTCGCCGGGACGTATTTTTTCGAGATAGTGAGGAATACCCCCGATTGCCATATATAACATTGCAATATCATAACGCGATAGTTTAACTTTGTTATGAACCAGAAAATTTTCCGTTTCAGCAAGATTAAATGGCAGTAATCTGATCTTTTCTGTAATTCTGTTATGTAATCCCCCTTTACTTCTGACTATGTTCTGTATCATATAAGAAGCTGCTGAACCACAGATAACGACTACAAGGTCGTTTCTCTTTGAAGCAAAACTATTCCAGAAATTGTCAAATGCAGCCAGAAAATTCGATTTGCGGGTATCAAGCCACGGAAACTCATCAATAAATATTATTTTCTTTTTCTTCGATCTGATTTTATTAACATAACTTCCTAACTGGTGGAATGCTTCAACCCATCCTGCAGGTCTTTTAAATGACGTGTCTTTTTCTGCCAATGTCAGATGAAAGTTCTCGAGTTGCTGTCTGAACGGTGCATTATGTATACCTGAGAATTCAAACACAATCCTGTTCCTGTAAACATTTCTTATAAGAAAGGTCTTTCCAATTCTCCTTCTGCCAAATACTACAACCAATTCTGGTCTGCTGTTTTCCAAAGCATTCAGTAATATAGTTGTTTCTGATATTCTGCCTATTACATTCATATCATGTAATTATATTCAGCCAAAACTACAAAATATTTTATACATTTGGCTTGGAATAACGAATAATAATTGCAACTATTCGGGTATAAAGTTGATA
>CAZEWB010000722.1:427-2546 GCA_964515655.1 uncultured Bacteroidales bacterium | reverse complement strand
TGTGTTGGGTGTGTTTGGGTTTTGTGTTCAAGCATCTGGACCTGTTTTACCAGAAATTCAACGAGGTCTCCTCCTTGTTGAATTTCTGGTAAAACAGGTCCAGATGCTTGAACTGAAAAACGATATACAGTCGAAAGTAAAAGTTGACCTCGACCGTCAGCAGAAGGAATTCGTTTTGCATCAGCAGATGAAAACGATACAGGATGAACTTGGCGGCAATCCTTTTGATCGTGAAGTTGAAGAGATGCGAAAAGCGGCTAAAGAAAAAAAATGGCCTGCCGAAGTAAAAGAAGTTTTCGACAAGGAAGCTCAGCGGCTGCAGCGTATCAATCCGGCATCAGCTGAATACAGCGTACAGCTGAACTATGTTCAGACATTATTAGAACTGCCATGGATAGAATATTCATTGGACAACTTCGACCTTAAACGCGCGAAAAAAATACTTGACGAAGACCATTACGGACTAGATACAGTGAAGGAAAGGATAATAGAACATCTCGCAGTTCTTAAACTCAAAGGTGATATGAAGTCACCCATACTTTGCCTTTACGGGCCTCCCGGTGTCGGTAAGACCTCTCTCGGGAAATCCATTGCCCGTGCCTTGGGACGCAAATACGTACGCATGTCGCTTGGCGGTCTGCACGACGAATCGGAGATCAGGGGACACCGCCGCACGTATATCGGCGCCATACCGGGACGGATAATACAGGGGATTAAAAAATCCAAAGTATCCAATCCCGTTTTTGTCCTTGATGAAATTGACAAGGTCGGCAACGATTACAGGGGCGATCCCGCCTCGGCGCTGCTGGAAGTTCTTGATCCTGAGCAGAACATTGCATTCCACGACAATTATATTGAAATTGATTACGACCTGTCGAGGGTACTTTTTATTGCAACGGCAAACCAGACCAACACGATAAATCCCGCACTGCGCGACAGGATGGAAATGATAGAAGTAAGCGGCTACCTTGTTGAAGAGAAAGTGAACATTGCAACACGCCATCTTATTCCCAAACAATTAGAAGCTCACGGCCTGAAACCTGAATCGCTTAAGTTGTCGGACCTGGTATTGGAACATATCATTGATAATTACACACGCGAATCCGGCGTCAGATCCCTTGATAAAAAACTGGCCAAAGTTGCAAGGGTAATTGCATACAAGACGGCAATGAAAGAGAAATTCAATAAGACTCTTTCAATAGAAGACATACAGACGATCCTGGGGCCACCTGAAGTATTCAAGGAAAAGTTCATAGACCACAAGAAAAGCGGCATTGCCATTGGACTTGCATGGACACCCTCCGGTGGAGATATACTTTATATTGAATCGAGTTTAAGCAAAGGTAAAGGTATCCTCACACTCACCGGCAACCTTGGTGATGTTATGAAGGAATCTGCCGTTCTTGCCCTGGAATTCATAAAAGCAAATGCAAAAGTTCTCGGAGTAAAATCCGCAACTATCGACCAGACCAATGTCCACGTTCATGTTCCCGAAGGCGCAATACCAAAGGACGGCCCGTCGGCAGGAATTACGATGATCACAGCAATGGTATCGGCATTTTCAGGAAAACTTCCGATGAAGAGCATAGCAATGACCGGTGAAATAACACTTCGCGGTAAACTTCTTCCCGTTGGCGGAATAAAGGGAAAGATTCTTGCTGCACGCCGCGCCGGCATTAAAAATGTAATACTTCCTGATCTTAACCGCAAAGATGTTGAGATAATAAACCCTGCGTATATAAAGGGACTGAACGTTCATTACTTTGGCAAAATACTGGATGTGATGAAGTACGTACTGAAGTAGTCCAAAGACCCAAATCCAAAATTCCAAGACCCAAATTCCAAGGGCCAAATTCCAGGGTAGCTTTCCCTTGGGGCTTTGGACTTGGATTTTGTGGCTTTGGACTTTTTCTCACAGGTGGCCGGATGACGCTCCCCGCCAACCCCGGCAGTCGCCCGGTCATGCCCCGCGCAATGGCTGTTAAGTGTTTTATGCTATTATGTATTTCAATTTCGTTTTATCATCAAAAAACTCCCGCCGGAATTTACCAACGGGAGTTCTTTTCTGGAATACAAATCATTTTATATATCAATATTCGCGTACTTCGCGTGTTTTTCA
>CAZEWB010000722.1:0-417 GCA_964515655.1 uncultured Bacteroidales bacterium | reverse complement strand
GTGTTGGGTGGGTTTGGTGTGGTTTTTCAATAAATTCGCGGCGAAGAGGAACATCGTCGCCCATGAGCATGGAGAAAATGCGGTCGGCTTCGGCGGCGCTTTCTATTGTGACCTGGCGGAGGGTGCGTGTTTCGGGGTTCATGGTTGTATCCCACAATTGCTGAGCGTTCATTTCACCAAGACCTTTGTAGCGCTGGATGTGAACCGATCCTTCTTTTCCCTTTCCGAATTCCTCAACAGTTTTTGCGCGTTCTTCCTCGGTCCAGCAATAGCGTTCCTGCTTGCCTTTCTTAATAAGGTAAAGAGGCGGCGTTGCAATATAAAGATATCCGTGTTCAATGATCTCCTTCATAAAGCGGAAGAAGAATGTCATAATAAGAGTTGAAATATGACTGATGCCGACGTGGACGGCAGCCA
>CAZEWB010000721.1:0-2548 GCA_964515655.1 uncultured Bacteroidales bacterium | reverse complement strand
AAACTACTTCAACTATAACCGTAAGTCCGACAGAAACAACAATATATACAGTAACTGTAACAGATGTAAATGGGTGTACTGATACAGATGATGTAACCGTAACTGTAACTGTAATATCCTGCCCTTCAACAGTAAATGATATAGATGGCAATACTTATAATACAGTTCTTATAGGCACCCAATGCTGGTTTAAAGAAAACCTGAAAACCACGAAGTACAAAAATAACACAGCAATACCAAATCTTACAGTTAATGGAGATTGGATGGCTGATTTAACCGGCGCGTATTGTTGTTATGATAACGATTGCCCCACTTACAATGCCACTTACGGTAAATTATACAACTGGTATGCGGTAACTGATGCCAACGGTATTTGTCCCACAGGTTGGCATGTACCGAGTGATGCAGAGTGGACAACGCTTGAAAATTACCTGATTGCAAACGATTATAATTATGATGGCACAACAACCGGCAATAAAATAGCAAAAGCCTTAGGATCTGATGCGGGTTGGATTGCATCAGGAAATGCAGGTGCAGTTGGCAATACCGATTATCCTGCGTATAGAAATAAAAGTGGCTTTACAGCTTTGCCTGGTGGCTTCCGCGAGAACCTCGGTGGTTTGTTCTTCAATTTGGGCAGCCGCGTTTACTTTTGGTCTTCTTCGGAGGTTGGCAATACCGGATGGTACAGGAACTTGTTCTACAGTGGTTGGAGTACCAGTCGCGGCAACATCAATAAGCGGTACGGCCATTCGGTTCGGTGCTTGAAGGACTAGGTGTGCCAAGAAACAAATTAAAACGTTTACGTTTTAATTTGTATGTTATTTTTCTTATATTCTTGTCTTAGCATTAAAGTTGTTGTGATATAAAATTACAATTAGTATAAAAAATAAAAACAATTAACTATGAATTCACAAACAATTATTCAAGCACAGGAAAGAAATGGGTATATCAAAAAAGTTATAATTGTCCTTTTCAGTTTTTATTTGCTCTTCACCTTTCAAAGCATATATGCACAGGGAGTAGCAGTAAATAATACAGGTGCTTTGCCGGATAGTTCGGCAATGCTGGATATTTCCTCTATTACACAAGGTTTATTAATCCCCCGTATGACAGAGACAGAGAAAAATGCAATAGTTAATCCTGCATTCGGGCTAACTATTTTTAACATTACCGATACCTGTTTTTACACTTGGGCAGGGAGTTTTTGGTATTCATGGGGTTGTAAACCACCACCAACATGTTTTGCAGATGCAGGTTCAGATATAAGTATATGTAAGGGGAATAGCACCAGCTTAACAGCCACAGGAGGCGGAACATATCTATGGAGTACAGGCGGAACATCTGCAACACTCAATGTAACTCCATCAGATACAACTACATACACTATAACTGTAACTGATGGTAATAACTGCACTGATGACGATGCAGTAGTTGTAACAGTAAATAGCTTACCGACAGCTACTATTATTATAAATTACGGTTCCGATACTACATTGACAGCTAGTGGAGGTACAACATATCTATGGAATACAACAGAAACTACTTCAACTATAACCGTAAGTCCGACAGAAACAACAATATATACAGTAACAGTAACAGCTCCAAATGGGTGTACTGATACAGATGATGTAACTGTAACTGTAATATCCTGCCCTTCAACTGTAACCGATTTAGACGGCAACATTTATAACACCGTGCAAATAGGAACCCAGTGCTGGTTTAAAGAAAACCTGAATATTGGCACAATGCTCAATTCAACAACAGGAGGACAATTACAAACTAATAATGCCATAATAGAAAAATATTGTTGCGGTAATAATCCAGCCAATTGTAACACTTACGGAGGTTTATATGAATGGGATGAAATGATGCAGTATAATCCTTCCGATAATGGAACAACCGGCACCACACAAGGTATTTGCCCCACAGGTTGGCATATCCCAACCCACCACGAATGGACAACTCTTGAAAGAACAATTTGCACAAGCGGAACCTGTGATACAGATTTTCCATATGATACTACAACTTGGGGTTGGCGAGGTACAAATGAAGGCGGGAAGTTAAAAGAAGCATGCACTACACACTGGTATTCACCAAACACGGGTGCTACAAATTCAAGCGGTTTTACCGCTTTGCCTGGTGGCTTCCGGTTCGACGGCGATGGCTTGTTCAGCTACATGGGTAACAGTGCTTACTTCTGGAGTGCTACGGATAACAGCACAGACTTCGCTTGGGGTCGGGACCTGTACGATGGTAGCGCCGATGTGGACCGGGGCAACGCCTACAAGACGGATGGGTTAAGTGTTCGCTGTCTAAAGGACTATTGATTTATTTGACAATTTATATAATACCGCCTTCGGCTTATATTGTTGAGTTTCAGAATATTAAAAACAAGTTACATAAGAGAGGTGCCCTAAAATAAAAACAGAAAAATGAGTATTAACCTTAAAATTTTAAAAAATGAAAAAAATTACAATATTATTTTTAGTGATTTTTGCGTTCGCAAAAACTCATGCACAGAATTATCAAATCAGCTTTGCAGGCA
>CAZEWB010000720.1:0-2550 GCA_964515655.1 uncultured Bacteroidales bacterium | reverse complement strand
TGTGTTGGGTGTGTTTGGTTTTTTTTGTGCCTGCTGTCAAGTATTTCCGCTTCACTAAGCTTACTGTTTGTATAATACACATAGAATTTCATGTATAAAGCATATATATATATGTTGTAATATTCTGTTTCCCATTGTTTAAACTGGTCGGGAAATTTATAACTGATACGCGTGAAAGAATCATAAAGCGAAAGCGCTGTCCAGTTCCTGAAGACCTTTATCGTATTTTCTTTGATCAGGTAATCGAAATACTCAGGTGCCGGCGTAAAAGTAGCATTACCAGCTGCTGAACCTATCGGGGCAACGCATCCGATGTCGTATAAAAGGTTATCGAGTTCCTGAGATGAACAGTCTTCAGACAGATCGATGTTTATATATGATTTGTACTGAGGATTGTATTGATTCATGTCAACTTCCTTAGTTAAGAATCTCATGATATTCCCGGAAAGAAAATCTTTAATCGTAAGTTCCTTTCCGTTAAGCCTGAATTTTGAACTTAACATTCTCGACCTGTTAAGAAAATCGGAGATAGTACCCAGTTTTAAGTTTTCGGTATCTGTTATTGAAAGTTTAACTGAGAAAATTCCCATGTTATGAGGGAAAAGGTAAACGTCAATATATTCAACTTCGCATGGTATCTCAGCATTTTCCTTTATGATAAGTGAAGATCGTTTATAGACATCCTGATTCGAAATAATATCTGAGCAGGTATAATGGTTAAGCGACGTTCTTTTGAAAAAAGGAGTTTCGCTGTAATTCTTCCTTGTCTCGGGAAAGATGTTCATTACAAAACTATCGTAATAGCTACCGTTAAGATAGTCGAATGTCTGCTTGTAATTCCCACCATTTATTCGATTACTCCATGGCTGCAGGACATCCTTAATAATATTCTGATCAATATTATCCGGGTTGTAATAGAACAATCCCGTAAGAACTGTATAAAATGAATTACAACGTGATTCTGTATTTATCATTTAAATAATTTTTGCTCCAAAAATCAGCACATCGTCCACCTGATCTTCGTTTCCTTTCCATTTGTCAAATGTCTCAGCCACTATACTGTATTGCTCCTGCATCGCTTTACTACTGACCAATTGAAGCATTTCCCTCAGTTGTTTATACTTAAACTTTTTACCGGCAGGACCACCAAACTGGTCGGCATATCCGTCGGTGAACATGTAAACGCAGTCTCCTGGTTTCAACTGCACCTTATGATTTGTATATTCGTCCACTACTCCATCTGTGTTCACTCCGATAGGATAAGAATCGGCTTTTATTTCGATTAATTCTCCGTCCGAAACAAAATACAGCGCATTATACGCACCTGAATACTGCAACTCGCGGGTACGGATGTTCAATGTGCACAGGGAAATATCCATTGCATCTTTTACCTGATCCTCCTTATAATGCTGATGGAATCGGTTATTGATGCCTTCGTCAAGGAATTTCAGAATTTCGGAGGGCTTTATAATACCTTTTTCATTAACTGCCTGCGACAGCAGACCAAAACCTGCAATTGAAAGCAACGCTCCGGGTACCCCGTGTCCGGTGCAGTCGATTGCTGAAAAAACAATATTATCACCTGCCCTTTCGCAAAAGTAAAAATCGCCGCTTACAATATTCCGCGGACGCCAGAAAATAAAACTTTCGGGCAACATTTCCTTTACTTTGCTGTAAGGTGGCATAACTGCTCTCTGAATGCGGAAGGCATAATTTATGCTATCTGTAATATCTTTGTTTATGTGACTGATTGTATCAAAGGCATTCTTTAGTTCAACATTACGGAGGTGCAGTATTTCTGTTTCCTTGCGGTTTTTCTCTATAGCAAATGTCATCTGCTGCTGATAAATACGCCTGTGTGTCTCAGCTGAAATAACTTCTTCTTTTATCTCGTGAAATCTCCTGAAGTGAAGAAAGGCTTTTTCAGTGTTTTTTTCTGATTCATATAGACCGGCCAGGATCGAGTGAATTTCGTATTGCAATGGTTTTGCCATGAGTTGTTCTGCAAGATCAAGCGCTGTTTTCAGAAAGACTTCAGCCTCACTGATCCTTTTTTCTTTTATTGCGATCCTTGCCAGACCTGTATATGCGTGTATATCGTACCTGAAATCACGACTTGTTTTATTAAGTTCTGATCCGAGGTTGTAAAATTCACCGGCTTTTTTATCCTTTCCTGTCTTCCCGTAGAGGGAAGCAATTCCAAGATAAGTCCATGGAAGACCCGCATTGTCTTTGTACTTAATTCTTAAGTTCAGGCTTTTAAAATAAAACTCTTCTGCTTTCTGAAATTCATTAAGATTGACATAACAGCGGGCGATCTGATTCAGCCCCGATGCAACTGCCGGGAAATTATTCAGATTCTCACGGATCACAATACTTTTTTCATAATTCTCTATCGCCGACTTATAATTGCCGATCCTGCTGTAGATCATTCCCATTATACTCAGTGCATCGCCCTCCCCTTCTTTAAAGCCAATCGCTTCAGATGCCGAATAACCACGCGAAGTATAGGATAGTGCATCATCGTAATTACCAAACACACCCAACACA
>CAZEWB010000719.1:0-2551 GCA_964515655.1 uncultured Bacteroidales bacterium | reverse complement strand
TGTGTTGGGTGTGTTTGGTGGTTGTTTGTGAGAAGAACATTATTTGATGTCCTGATGCTTCAGGATCGGTTTCTATACTTATCAACGGTTCTTTATTATCAGGAATTGTAAAATCCTCGCGTTTGGAAGAATTTGCAGGATTGGTAAGACCTGAGAAATGAGCCTTGATCTTTTGTTCCATCTCATCGGGATTTATATCTCCCACTACAACTACAGCCTGCAGGTTAGGACGGTCCATTTTTTATAAAAGTTCCTTATTACATCATACTTGAAATTCTCAAGGATCTCCTTTTTCCCTATGGGAAGACGGTCGGCATATTTTGAACCGGCCAGGATCACAGGAAAAGATTTTTTCCGCATTCTGTCATCAGCGCCGGTACCGAGTCTGTATTCTTCCAGGATCACTCCGCGTTCCTTGTCAATTTCAGCTCCGTCAAAAGTGACCTGGTGAGCCCAGTCTTCAAGGATCTGGAATCCGTTGTCAATCAGTTCCGGCTTGTCGGTAGGCACCTGTAGCATATATACAGTTTCGTCAAAACCTGTATAAGCATTAAGGTCATGGCCAAAACGCATACCCATTTTTTCGATGGCCGAAATAAGTTCGTTTTTAGGAAAGGTCTTTGTTCCATTGAAACACATATGTTCGGTAAAATGAGCGAGACCCTGCTCTTCGTCAGATTCACAAATTGAACCGGTATTAACTGCAAGACGCAGTTCAACTCTGTTCTCAGGTTTTGCATTCTTGCGGATGTAATAAACAAGTCCGTTCTCAAGCCTGCCTATTCTTACATCAGGATCAACCGGGATTTCACCGGGATTACGTATCATCGTCTGTGCACCGGCAGAAACAAAAAGGGCAAATATCAAGGCAGGGATAAAACCTGCAGTTAAAATCAGTCTTTTCATGTAATTTATTTTGATTACAAACTTGCCTTTTTTTTCTTATTAAAGCAAGGATTTAAGGTTTTTTATTTATCAGGATAATATAAATTATCAAAAACAGCAACTGTGATTTTTTTATTTCACCTAATCGCTGTATATTTGAATGATTTTCCGATATTATTTAATATATTCTCTACAACATGTATAATTATAAGCTGTCAGAATTTGATAAGAAGGGATAGTTACAATATATAAATTATGACTATTTTACCATTCAAAGACTTAAAGAAAAACCTGAAAAAAGATGTAAGTTCTTTTCCGGAAATCAAGGTTGCACTTTTAGGTGACAGTACCACGATTTTTTTAACAACAGCCATTCGCGGGCTTGGAGTTGAACGCGGGTATAATATTAACTTGTTTGAAGCGGAGTTTAACCAGGTAGAACAGCAATTCCTTGACCAATCTTCAGATTTATATGCTTTCAATGCAGACTATATTGTTGTTTTTCAGTCAACACACAAATTGTTGTCAAAATACAATAAGATGCCTGTCGAAAAACAAACTTCAATTGCAGATGAACGTTTGGATTTTATTCGTTTTTTATGCAAATCCGTTTCTTCACACCTGGTTTATTTGAATTATCCCGAAATTGATGACAATGTGTTTGGCAGTTACGCTAATAAGCTGGAAAATTCTTTCCCTTTTCAAGTCAGGAAGCTTAACTATGAACTGATGAAACTGTCCCGGCAAAATCCCAATCTTTTAATTTGCGATATTGCTGCTTTGCAAAATAAAATAGGGCGGGATATAATGTTTGATTCGTCCATATACGTGAGCACCGAAATGGTTCTTTCGTTAGATTCAGTTCCTTATATAGCATCCCGCATTATGGATATAATAGACAGCTCGCTGGGAAAATTCAAAAAATGCCTGATTCTTGATTTGGATAATACCATTTGGGGGGGCATAATTGGTGATGACGGCATGGAAAATATTCAGTTAGGTCATGGTTTAGGCATTGGGAAAGCTTTTACTGAATTTCAACAATGGATAAAGAAATTAAAAAATCGTGGAATAATCATTGTCGTCTGCTCTAAAAATAACGAAGATACGGCAAAAGAGCCCTTTATGAAACATCCGGATATGGTGCTTAGTTTGGATGACATCGCTGTTTTTATGGCAAATTGGGATAACAAAGCGGATAACATCAGTAAAATACAGGCTATTCTGAACATCAGCTTCGACTCGATGGTATTTATAGATGATAACCCGTTTGAAAGAAATATAGTGCGTGAAAATATACCCGGGATCTCCATTCCTGAACTTCCGGAAGACCCGGCAGAATATTTGGAATATTTATATAGTTTGAATCTGTTTGAAACCGCGTCATATAGCAATGCGGACTCCGACAGGACAAAGCAGTATCAAACAGAAGCAAAACGTGTTTCTTTACAAAATAAATTTATCAATGAAGCAGATTTTTTAAAGCATCTTGATATGGTTTCGGAAGTCCGTCCCTTCAATACATTCAATACGCCGCGTATAGCGCAACTTTCACAACGCAGCAACCAGTTTAACCTGCGTACCATTCGTTATTCGGAAGCCGATGTTGAAAAAATGTCGGGGAATAAGCGTTTTTTCAACAACCACACCAAACACACCCAACACA
>CAZEWB010000718.1:0-2551 GCA_964515655.1 uncultured Bacteroidales bacterium | reverse complement strand
ACACAGAACAAGTAATCCCGTGGCAAGAGGGTCTAATGTGCCGGTGTGACCTGTTTTTACCTTATGTCCAAGTATAGAACGGATTATCTGACGGGTCTTGTTTACAACATCAAATGAAGTCCACCCGTAAGGTTTATCAATAAGTATAAGGCCGCTTTCAGGTATCATTTTATGGATTACTTGTTACTGGTTGCTTGTTTCTGGTTGCTTGTTTGCGTTCAGTTGCATGGATGAACAGGTTTAGTTTTTTGTAGCTCATATTATTCCATTTTTATTTTTAACCAGTAACCAGCAACCAGTAACCTATATAGTAAGTGAGACCCCTGAAAACAACAGGATAATAAGTATAGCTCCCACTATGATCCTGTACACACCAAAAGCTTTAAAACCATATCGTGTAAGAAATGCTATAAAACCCTTTATCGCCAGCATGGCAACTACAAATGCAACTGCATTGCCGATCAACAGAAGGTGTATATCGTTTGCGGTAAAGACATCAGATGTTTTCAGAAGCTTGTAAGCAGATGCAGCAAACATTGTTGGTACGGCTAAAAAGAAAGAGAATTCTGCTGCGGTTTTCCGGTCAAGTTTCTGTGCCATTCCTCCGATAATAGTAGCTGCCGAACGCGAGACTCCGGGTATCATTGCAATACACTGAAACAAACCGATTATGAATGCATTTTTGTATTTTATCTCTTTTCCCTCTTTATTACCGGCAAACCATTTGTCGACAAACAGCAGTATTATGCCACCTATTAAGAGTGAAACGGCAACTGTCATGACACTTTCAAGCATTTTATCTATATAGTCACCCAGCAAAAAACCGAGGATAGCGGCAGGAATAAAACCTATAAAAAGTTTATAATAGAAATTAATGCTTTTAAAGAACCGCTTCCAGTACAGTACAACAACCGACAGAATGGCCCCGAACTGAATGTTGACGATAAACGCTTTGAGGAATTCGCTGTTTTCGAGACCCAGTAAATGCTGAGCTATTATCATATGCCCCGTGGATGAAATGGGCAAAAACTCAGTAATTCCCTCGACTATTGCAAGGATTATAACGTCAAATATGGACATGTAAAAGTGTTAGTCTTTGGGCTTTTTAAGTATCGCGTAGATGATGGAAATAAAGCCTATCATAACAACTATAGGAGCAAGGGTTATCCTTTGGAAACTGAATACTTCAGGATTATAAATGCTCGGGTCCTGGGATTTTCCTCCTGACATTAAAACAAAACCTATTATTATTATTGCAAAACCTGCAGCAAGTAATATGTAGTTCTGCTTTCCTAAAGGAAAATCAGGGGCATTTTTTTCGTTTTTGGTTGCCATGTTATAGGTTTTTTATAAAGAAATTTCGTAAGATTTCATTTTCAGGTAGCGGTTCACAGCAAAGTAAGTTGACAGAGTAGTGAGAAGCATAGAGAATATAAGTATCAGCAGAAACAGAAATGAAACGACCTGAAAATCGCGCAGGGTGATAAGCGCACCGAACTCGGTCTCGGTGTACGACATAAGCCAGATTAAAAAACCAAAGGATATCAATGCTGCTACAAAGCCCTGGATCATATTATTTATAATGAAAGGCATTCGAATGAATCCGCGGGTAGCGCCTACAAGACTCATGGTGCGGATTATCATGCGTTTTGAATATATCATCAGGCGGATAGTGTTGTTGAGAAGGGAAATGGAAATAATTATCAGCATAGCAGCAATTCCGAGGATAAGTAAACTGATCTTGCTGATATTGTCGTTTACAAGATGAAGCAGGTTCTTCTGATAATAAACTTCTTTTATCTGTGTATATTCTTTTAGCTCCTGTTCTATCCATGTCAGGCTGTCTGTATTTGCATAATCGGCATAAAACTTTACCTCGATTGAATTAAGAAGGGGATTAAAGCCAAGGAATTCAACAAAATCCTCACCAAGTTCTTTCTGGAGTTCTTTTGCTGCATCGTCTTTTGTGATATATTTTGTTGATTTGATATAGGATGTGGCGTCTAAATTTTTCTGAAGACGAAGAACATCGGCATCGCGGGCATCGTCCTGCAGAATAATTGTAAAACCTATATTTTCCTTTACGTAATCCGAAAGTCTCCGGGTGTTAAGGACAAGCAGGCAGACAAAACCAATGAGTATAAAAAGGAGGGTCATACTCAGCACGGAAGTAAAATAGGCTCCGATAAGCCTTCGTTTCTGAACATTTTCTGTTTTACCTGCCACTTTTTTCCGGTTTGCCGGTTCGGAGGGGTTCGAACCCTCGACCCCATGATTAAGAGTCATGTGCTCTACCAACTGAGCTACGAACCGGTTTTATTTACGCCGCGAAAATAGTAATTTCATTTCGCAATGGCAAAAAAAAATAATCAGGGAGTTAAAAAGAGGTCTTTTATATATTATCAGTGCATGCCATGACTGTCAATGAAGTTACGACATTGGCTAAATACTAATTTGAGGTGTTGAATAAAAAAGTTATTCACAAACAATATCTTCTGTTGGAGATTCTCTCCAAACCTCTACGTACTTTTTTAAAGCGAAAAAAGTACGC
>CAZEWB010000717.1:1304-2557 GCA_964515655.1 uncultured Bacteroidales bacterium | reverse complement strand
AGATGGATTCAGTCAATCAGAAAGACAGATCAGATCATGGCAGAGTATGGCTGATGATTTGTCAAATGTCAAGGGCTGACCCCAATTGGTTCCATAATCGCATCCGTTCCTTTGTCATCAGCTTCCTAAAGAAGCAGACCTCGTATACAAACAGCGAGATTGGTCAATTTTTTGGAGGTCTCAGTTTTTCCGCTGTCAGCAAGATCGCTGAACGGTTTGAAGTGGAATTGAACGCTGATAAAGAACTGCGGAAAAACTATGAGAAGATAAAGGTTAGTTTGTCAAATGTCAAGGGCTGACCCCTCTCCTTTCTGATGTTTTTGCCATAATGAGCGATAGCGAAGCAGAGGAAGAACTATTTGGGCAACAGGCCGTCAAGGGCTGACCCCAATTGGTCGGTTCTTCCAGTGGTGCGATTGCCGGTGGAATGTAGCTAAGGAATTATGAATTTTATCACATCATTATCTGTTACTTTTAACAAATATTCGCCTCGTTTTCTTTTTTCGACACCAGTTTGAAAATCCAACAAACAGCTACCCTTTGCATTTGCATAAATAGGAGTTGGTGGATTAAACATAAAAGTGTACTCCACACCCGATATTATTGTTTGTGTAGCTGCAGTATCACCATAGCATGTAATTGTTAGTTTTCTCTCAGCGGTAGGAACTTCATAAAAATTTACAGTCATATTTATTACAAAATTATAAATAGCAGTTTCATTGTTGTTTATTAGAGGAACTTCAACGGTGTCATTCAGCGGCGATGGTAATATACGTGGAACATCCCCTGGCACTCTTGACAACCCCTTAAGTGCATAATACCTGAATCTATATAGCCTCACTTTTCTTGTAACACCTTGATGCGTTGCGTCAACGACAATGTTATCGCTGGCAATTGCTTGATTGTAATTATAAGTTACTGCAAATGTCCCTCCACCGAAATTTAAAGGGCCAATTGAGAATGTTGATGTCTTAAAAAAATCACTGTCTGCAACTTGAGTTTGATCATAAGCATACCTTATCGCATATTCCATCCCTGCATTTGCAATGTTTAAGGATTTGTATGAATTGATCTGGTAAATGTAGCTTCTCTGCTTGGCGCCCATCATCGAAACCATGCTCGCGCCAAGCAGACTTATCAAGGTCATTGCAATAATAAGAATTATCAGCGCAGCGCCTTTTTTATTGGATAACGTCTTCATAATCACCATTAAAACAACGATCTGTATATGTAGTACCAAAGTTTTTTGGCGA
>CAZEWB010000717.1:0-1294 GCA_964515655.1 uncultured Bacteroidales bacterium | reverse complement strand
TATGAAAACGTGCGTACCGTTGAAAATGAAAAAGGCGAAACTGTTGTCGTTAATGCAACCGATTGATCACCATCGGTGAGGGTTAGGTCAAGCCTTACCATTTCATTACATAAACCGGGGTTTATTCGTTGAATATTGAACTTAGTAATGTTCCTACCCATCAAATCGTTGAATCTAAAATTTAAGAAAAAATCTCGGAAAGACATACGATAGAGTGATCCTGCAATTACATAATAACCTATTTGATCATTTCCATCGAACCCATTTAAGTGTTGTTTTTGAAAATATAGATTATCTGTATCACTACACCCAAAAAGAATACACATGGACTGCGCATCCCGCAATTCCCTTGTTATCCTCTCCATAACATACGAAGCTTCCTGATATATGTTCCTCTGTTTCTTTGCGAGCATATACGTCTTTACGGCATTATCTACAAAAGAGGTGGTGAAGACTGCGAGGATTGACAGAACGATTACTATCGTTACAACCTCGATGAGAGTAAAACCTTTATTTGATCTAATTGTTAATCTCATGGTGCCTTTGGCCTTTTTGTAACTATTGTAGAAACATCATATACTGAAGAATCTGGAGCCAATACGAACACTTTGATTGTTGTGTAATTTGGAATTGGCATAGTACTGTTATCAAGTTCTGCAAAAGCATTGGGGTTAATGTATTTAATTCTCCATTTCCATTGAAAACCGTTACTACCTGAGATTGCAGCATAAGATGTTTCAGGATTAGTTACCTGCAGCTTAAGATTGTCATATGATTGACTCGTCAGTTCTTCCATCTTCTGCTCTGCATAAAACCTCGCCTTCACATAATAATCAGGTTGCGTGGCGCTTTGCATCGCTGCTGTAAATGCTATCATGGAAACCGGCAGAAATATTCCGCCGATGATGATAAATATAATGAGCTCAATTAAGGTAAAACCTTTATGATCGCCTACTTTTATCATTCAACCTTCCCCGTTATTGCATAAACTTTAATCGTTCTATAAATAGTTGAAGTGGTACCAATGCTAACCGTGCAGCCGTTAGCGCTATCGCAACTGTTTGAGCAACTTGCCGGCGGACCCGCACTATAAGTGCGACCAGGCTCTCCCAATGAATTGAAACAAAGTATGTTTCCAAAATTAGTCTCTTTTATAACAGGGTTGCCGGATCTATCATCGGGCAACCTTCTTGTTTCAGATTCACCAGAAATAGTGTATTCTCTCGAATTATTTGTAAAGTTAATGGATTGCGAGCTCCCTATTCCCACCACAAACCCAAACACACCCAACACA
>CAZEWB010000716.1:0-2557 GCA_964515655.1 uncultured Bacteroidales bacterium | reverse complement strand
GTGTTGGGTGTGTTTGGTGGTTGTTGTCCAAAAGCGTGGGTCATGCTGAGCCTGCCGTGTGAAAAGCAATTGATTGCAATTTGTAAAAAGGCAGTGTCGAAGCATGCGCGAGGGAATGTGGGGAACATCCTTCGACACGCCTGCTAAAATTATATACTGACTAAATTCTTCATATTGCAGGCGGCTCAGGATGACGATTGGGGTTTTGGGCTACTTTGTATTTCACTTTGGTATTATTTGTTAAGTGTTTTTCAGAAAGTTATGAAAATATCTTCTTACAATCTGTATATATACATCATCTTATCATCATCGACAAGGTAGAAGTCCTTTATCTGAGCTTCGAGTTTGTAACCGTTGTGTAAATAGAAGGCGCGTGTGGGTTCGTATTTTGGAGTACCGGATGTTTCAGCGACTATCATACGACCACCTTTTTCCCTTACGTACTGGTAGGTATATTCCAGTAATTTCTTACCAATGTGGTGGCCTCTGAAATCATTATGCACCGCTATCCAGAACAGGTCGTAGCTGCCTATTGTGCATGCGATCGGTCCTGTGCAGGAAAAACCAATTGTTCTTCCGTCCGCTTCGGCGAAGATGAAATAATATCCGCTCTCCTCAGCTCCTTTCGCCATTGCTTCATCCACAATTTCTACCGCTACATCAATTTCAAAATCATAAAAGAATCCTGTCGACAACACAATTTCCCTGACAACCTCGGGATCACCGGGTTTGAGCTCAGTCCTGTATTTGATTTCCATAACTATTGGTTTAAGGCATCTTCTATAAAACGTCTTGTAGCTTCGGTAAAAGAAATACCAGTATGTTCGCATGCGGAATAAAAGCCTGAACCGGGGGTAATGCAGGGATTTGCATTTATTTCGAGAACGTAAGGATTTTCGTTTTTATCACAACGGAAATCAACCCTGCAGAACCCCTTCATTTCGAAAACATCCCAGCATTGTTTACAGATCGCACCCAGTTTTTCTACGAGGACTTTCTCCTTTTCTTCGTCAATAAATGCTCGTGTTGTGTTTTTATATTCAAAACTGTCTTCTATCCATTTTGCCCTGAAGCCCATAATTTTCGGTTTGCCTTCAGGAAAGTCTTTAAAGATCATTTCGGGTACAGGAAGTACTTGCGGGCCATCTTTACCACCAATGACAGAAACGTTGAACTCCCGGCCATCGATAAATTCTTCGATGAAAAAGTGTCTGGGAGAAAGCTCTTTTATTTTGGGGAAATTCTTTACATCACATCCTTTAAAAACGAGGTCATCATCGAAGCCAAGGGAACCGTCCTCGAGTTTTGGCTTAACAAGATATGTGCTGTCAGGATTAAGTTTATCAGTTTCGGTAACTTCGAATGAAGCAGGTGTTGGAATTCCGTTCTTACGCATCCATTTCTTTGCAAGAGTCTTGTTGGTAGATAAGAACATGCCGTTGGTATGAACACCTGTATAAGGTATCTTCAGCATGTCATAAATGGCTGTTGCAAAATACAGAAGTTCGCCATGATTATTAATACTTTCAACCAGGTTAAAAACGAATGCCGGTTTCATTTCCGTAAGTTCGTCAACAAATTTCTGAACATTTAACTCTATCTCAATACGTTTTGTCTGGTATCGAAGCTCAGCCAGGCATTTTTCTGAAAGTTTTACCTGGTCGTAGATATCCAATTCATCCGGACCGGCATTGGCCGATACTTTATTGAATGCAACAGCGACAAGATTATTCATAAATTCCATTCCTTTTTAATGCAGAATCAAGTATTCTGCCCATTAGTATTTCGTATGAGATACCGTTAAGCCGGCTCAGAATTGGTAAATCCGAATGTACGGGATTCATTCCGGCAAGCGGGTTAACTTCGATAAAATTAGGAACTCCCTTTTCATCCATGCGCAGGTCAACACGACCACCATCGACACAACCAAGGAGATTCCATGAGTCAAGAGCGACTATTGTACATTTCTCAGCAGTTTCTTTTTCGGGAACATCGTAACGGACGAGTTTTTCGTAATTTTCTTTCACGTCCATGCTGTAGATAGTGTCAGAAGCTTCGAAATGGATCTCCATTACTCCTACAGCTTCTGCATTTCTTCCGTTTCCAACTATTCCTACGGTGAATTCTCTTCCCGGCAGAAATGTTTCAACAAGTACCGGCTGACCGAATTTTTTAAGAAGATATCCGGCCGACTCTGCAAGTTCAGTTTTATTTTTCACAAATGAACTATTGTTGATGCCTTTTCCCGTGCCCTCGGCAACCGGTTTCAAAAATAAAGGGAAAGGAAGGTCTACATTATTAATATCGGTCGGTTCTCTTATTTCGTAAAACGGAGCAGTGGGAATTCCTGCATCGCGAATAATGCGCTTGGTATGGGCTTTATGCAGAGTAAGAGCAAGAACAAGACCGTCGGAAAATACGTAAGGAATCCTGTACGCATCAAGTAATCCCGGCACCTGCGCTTCACGGGCAAAGCCATACATTCCTTCTGAGATATTAAAAACCATATCCCACTTTTCCCCTGCAGCAAGTTTTTTTGTTAACGCTTTTATATTCC
>CAZEWB010000715.1:1710-2565 GCA_964515655.1 uncultured Bacteroidales bacterium | reverse complement strand
GTTTGTGTTGGGTGTGTTTGGGTGTTTGGTTGACAGCCTTTATCAGAAAGTAAATGTGCACACAACGGTATCACTGCCTCCCCATACTTCCGTATTATGCACATTTACTTTCTGATAAAGGCTGTCGACACAAATACCATTTGAAACAAGCAGAAGGTACTGCATTGTTGTATCAGGCTGTGCAAAAGGATTTGACACAGTAGTATCGCTAAGCCCTTCTGAAGGCGACCACGTATAAGTTACTGCAGTATCGCTGTTGGGAGGAATACCTATCTGTAAAAAATCGCCTTTACAGATATGGGCAGATGCCAGAAAATATGAAGTATCGGCAAGTATCTGTATCTGCTTTACAACAGTGTCAGAAAAATTACAGCTGGTGGCATCATTAACAATAAGCGACACATTAAATATTCCTGATTGTGTATAAATATGAACAGGATTAACATCTGAAGAAACGGGGGAACCGTCACCAGAATCCCATATAAACTCTGCGCCTATGCTCGTATTGTTAAAATAAACCGTATCCGGTGCACAGCCGATATCAGGCACATCGAAGTCTGCAAGGACAAAGTCATGGCTTATATTTATCTTAAATACCGCATTATTGCAATTTCCGGAATTATTCGTATTTGACCAGGCACCCGGGTTTGGAAAAGTAGGGAATGAATCACAACTGCCGCAGCTGGCACATACAGACTGGTAGATATTTCCTCTTTTATCAAAACGGCTTGTACCGCCGTCAACATGGTCATGCCCGCTGTAACTACAGACTGCATAATGCTGTTCTCCGAAAAATGTTGCATAATCAATTGCAGAAGCATCATCTACAAACACCAACCAAACACACCCAACACA
>CAZEWB010000715.1:0-1700 GCA_964515655.1 uncultured Bacteroidales bacterium | reverse complement strand
CATCTGCAAGCACCATCACATAAAAATCCTGCCCGTCAGTTGTGGAAAATTCCGCATCAGGTGTGACCTGCATATTTTTAGTGCCCTGTGTGCTTGTCCAGGTATATCCGTCATGTCCGGCCCATTCCCTGCCCCAACCCGAAAGGTAAATTCTGTCACATATATCAACAGCAAAAGCTGTGGGGGAAATATTAGGCTTTCCGCTCCCTGTCCCGAAAACTGTTGACCAGACAAGCCCGTCAAGGGAATTAGGCATCTTCGCAAGAAACTGCCCGCTGTTTGGGACACTATAAAGTGCATTATATATAAGTGTGCTGTCCGGAGCTTCAGTCTGCCCAAAGATATGTACAAAATCTTCCTTGTCAACCCTTACAAAATAAACCTGGTCATATTCCGATGAACCAAAATATGTTGAACCAATTACATTGTTGCCATTCTGAGAAACATGGGTAATAAATCCATCCGCCGTGCCACCCAGGTAAGTTTCATGATAAGCCCCGGTTGTAGTGTAAAAATCTGAAGACCTTGTTCCACCTGCTACATATAGGTTATAGCTGGTATCAACATCTATGGAATATACGGCATCATCTTCACTTCCGCCAATATAAGAGCTCCATACAAGATTTGATAAATTGTAATCCAGTTTAAATACAACCCCATCCTGATTACCACCAGGTGTATTCTGAAAAGAAGATGATGTCACGGGAAAGTCTGTAGAAAACGTACACGTGCCAACATATACATTATTCAGATCATCAGTTATTAGTTCTCCCCTTGCGCCATCGGCATAATTATAATACAAGGCACCGTTGCCGTGCATGATAACAGCAGCATACGAAGACCTGAAATTCAGCCCGTCATTTTCTGTACCCCCGACAAAAGTAGATGCAGGCAATTGCGAACCATCAACACTAAGCCTTGAGACAAATAAGTCGGTACCTGAAGTAAACTGAAGCACATTATCATAAGTAATAGCGCTACCACCATTAAATGTATTATCATAAGCATTCGCGGAAGTAGGGAAATTGCTTGAACCTGTTGTACCAAAAATAAGAAGTTCATTGAATTCATTGACAATCAGGCTGTGCGGCATTTCACAACTGATACCGCCAAGATATGTTGCATAAATACGGGCTGTCCCTGTCTGGTCATATTTAATAATACCTATATCCCATGCTCCGCCAGGTGCCTGCTGGTATGCTCCGACGCTGACAGGATATCCTGCCGCATAAACAATACCTCCTGAAAACACATTGCTATAGCTGTCAAACGTAGCGGTAAAGCCCCAGTTATCACCTGTAGAACCGGTATAAGTGGAAAATATAAGCGTGGGATCTATAATTACCGCTTTACTCTTATCATAGCCTTTGTGGAAGACAAAAGAGACCCTGTTGTTCTTTAACTTATATTCACAAGGTATTTCAACCTCTTTTCCTTCATATTCCTGGTAAGCATAAGGAGCATATTCATATATCTCATTCACTGATGTTTTTATATATAATTTCCCGTCCCTGATTTTTATATCATCAACACCTTCATAATAAAGGACAATGTCATTAACATCGCCCTGGGGATTAATGATAAAATCATATTTTAAAGCATTATTATCGCTGTATACCTTTAAATCAATATTGTCGTAAAGGTTATCATACTCAACGGTCGTGTATTTTTCAACCAACAACCCAAACACACCCAACACA
>CAZEWB010000714.1:0-2570 GCA_964515655.1 uncultured Bacteroidales bacterium | reverse complement strand
CTTATGAATTCATGAACATCGACATGCAGCAGGCTGCGCACGGACGCGCACCGGCTTATTATGGAAACGATCGACGAAATGGGAATACAGGCCAATACTATTGGTGTTGCCCCGGTCGGTTGTTCTGTTCTGGCTTATGAATTCATGAACATCGACATGCAGCAGGCTGCGCACGGACGCGCACCGGCGCTTGCAACAGCAATAAAACGTCTGCAGCCCGACAAGTTCGTATTTACATATCAGGGCGACGGTGATCTTGCAGCAATAGGCACTGCAGAAACTATTCACTCCTGCAACCGCGGTGAGAATTTCTGTATTTTCTTTGTCAACAACGGTATCTACGGTATGACAGGCGGCCAGATGGCCCCGACGACCCTTCCGGGAATGAAGGCTTCCACCTGCCCATACGGACGGGATACCTCTATTATGGGCAACCCACTTAAGATGACCGAACTTGTTGCACATCTTCCCGGCACATTTTATGTGACCCGCCAGAGTGTTCACACACCGGCAAATGTTCGTAAAGCCAAGAAAGCCATTCAAAAAGCATTCGAATACCAGAAACTCAAAAAAGGCATCTCCTTTGTTGAAATTGTATCGAACTGCAACTCCGGCTGGAAACTTTCCCCGGTTGAAGCAAACAAGTGGATGGAGCAGAATATGCTTCCCTTCTATCCCCTTGGCGACATTAAAGTTCCTAACCTTTAAAATGCACAACTATGAATGAAGAAATCATTATAGCCGGTTTTGGCGGACAAGGCGTTCTGTCAATGGGAAAAATCCTGGGTTATTCAGGGATCATGCAGAAACTTGAAGTCAGCTGGATGCCTTCGTACGGACCGGAGATGCGCGGCGGTACTGCAAATGTTACTGTTATCGTCAGCAAAGATCGTATCAGTTCACCTATTCTTAATGAATACGACACAGCCATCATTCTTAACCAGCAATCGATGGATAAATTCGAAAAAACGGTTAAACCAGGAGGTATACTCATATACGACCCCAACGGTATAACAAAACATCCCACACGTAAAGATATCACGATCTACCAGGTTGCTGCAACAGACGAAGCGACAAGGACAGGGAACACCAAGGTTTTTAACATGATCGTCCTGGGCGGGTACCTAAAAATAAAACCCATTGTTGAAATTGACAATGTCATGAAAGGTCTCGAAAAATCCCTTCCCAAACGTCATCACAACCTTATTCCCGAAAATAAGGAAGCCATCCTTAAAGGAATGGAACTTATAAAGAAATGCTGATTAAAAAACATTAATTAATACTGGAGCTGCCTCAAAACCCCACCTTTTGTCATCCTGAGCGAAGAGAAGGATCTAAAGTACTCTGATAATGAGATTCTTCTCTTCGCTCAGAATGACAAAGGGTTTTTTGTGGAGTTTTGAGGCAGTCCCAGTTTTTTTTATCTTTGCTTTTATATAATCATACTATGCACTTTAATACATTACGAAGTACCTCTATTATTTTTCCTGAAAAAGGATCCGTTCTTACTGATGAAATATTCGGAAAATCCCGTGTTTTTGTGATCTGCGACACTCATACAAAAAAACACTGCATTCCTGCTTTTAAAACAATGTTCCCTGACCTGAACTTTATTTCGTACTGCATTCCCGAGGGTGAGGGTTCCAAAAGCCTAAGGGAATCTGATAAACTGATAAAGTTTTACATTGAACAGAATATAAACCGCAATGATATAATAGCCGCTCTCGGCGGGGGAGTTGTGTGTGATATTACAGGATTTACAGCTTCATTATATAAAAGAGGCATACGCTGTGCCCTTTTCCCGACAACACTTCTTGGGATGGTTGATGCTGCTATCGGCGGAAAAAACGGAATTGATTACAAAGGAATTAAAAACCTTTTAGGCAACTTTTATGATCCCGAAAAAGTTGTGATCTATCCTGGCTTTTTAAAGACACTCGATCCCCGACACATGAACTCTGGAAAGGCTGAGGTCCTTAAAGCCATACTGCTGGGAGACAGAATAAAGTGGGAATCAATAAAAAAGACAGGAAAAATAACGGTAACAGAAAAACTGATAGAGGATTGCATCAGGATAAAATCAGATTATGTATCAAAAGACTATTACGACAAGAGCATAAGGCACACTCTGAATTTCGGGCATACTATCGGGCACGCAATTGAAGCATACAGCATGTTCAAGCATCCCAATCCTCTCATTCATGGCGAAGCTGTTGCCGCAGGAATGCTCTGCGAAATATTTTTATCACACAAAGCAGCAGGACTGAAAAAAGACGAAATGGAAGATATCGTCAATTTTATTGTAAAGAATTTCAAGCCGGTACAGCAGGACTGTATGAGATATGAGAATCTTGTACAATTTATGATGCACGATAAAAAGAATGAATCCCTGCAAACTCCGTTATTCACATTGCTGGAAGCACCGGGGACGCCTATGATAAACAAGAAATGCAATACACAGTTAATTATAGAATCGCTTAAGTATTACCTTAGTGCATATAAAAACAAAAACGGAGTGTGAGAACACCCCTCTTTTCATTATTATTCTTCCGTCTCCGATTTTTTCTTCG
>CAZEWB010000713.1:350-2571 GCA_964515655.1 uncultured Bacteroidales bacterium | reverse complement strand
TTTTCAATTTCAAAATTACTCTGTCCACTTTAGCCTGTCATCTTTCGAATACTGCCAGGGGGCGCCGTTATTCTCTATATTTGCAAAGATCCCGTTGAGTTCTGCTGGCGCAGATGATTTTTCCATGACAAGATAACGCCTCATATCAATAATAAAAGAAGGATGATTAATGCTGAGAGGGCATTCCTTTGCACATGCATTGCACGTGGTACAAGCCCAGATTTCAGGAAGTGAGATTATGTCACCCGAAAGACACTTTCCATCATTATATTCCTTACCCTGTTTTACAAGGTGTTTCCCCTTTTCCTTCATCCTTTTCCTCAATTCAATAAAAAGTCTGCGCGGGGAAAGTTCTTTTCCGGTAAGATTTGCAGGACATACCGAAGTACAACGGCCACACTGTGTGCATGTAAGAGAATCAAGGTAATTTTTCCAGTTGACATCCTCAACATCAAGAACTCCGAAACGTTCAGGCGCCTGGCCGCTGTTTACTGTTGCCGCCATTTCAGGGTTCAGCATTATTTTTACCTCGTTGGTAATGCATTCCATATTATGGATCTTTCCGAGCACATCAAGGCGTCCCAGAAAGACGTTTGGAATTGACATGAAAATATGAAAATGCTTGGGATAAGGAAGGATGTTGGCAAAAATGAAGATCAGTACAATATGTGCCCACCAGTTGAATTCATACAGGAATAGCTGTGTTACTGCAGGAACCGAAGAGAACAACGGAGCGACAATCTGACTTACAGGATAAATGCCGACAATTTCAGTCTGCGAAAGCAGGTAGAAAATGTTAAGCCCCATTAATGTGAGCATAAGAACGAAGATCATAGTAAGTGCAAAATACGCATCCTGGTGATTCTTTTTGCTCAGTTCTTTGCCATGCAGACGCTTAATGTTAAGACAGCAGCGTCTTACAATAAATACAATGATAAAAAGTGCAATGAAATATGCCGAGATATCCGCTGCAGCCATAATGATTTCATATATAATACCAAGAAAAGCCAGCGACTTTTCGATGCCAAAAACGCCATCGATCACTATCTCAATGCTTCCTACAACGATTACGAGAAATCCCCAGAAAACAATAGCATGCATAATGCCTGAAACAGGTTTACGGAATATTGACTTCTGGAATATGGCATACTCCAATGTCATCCAGATGCGTTTTCCTATCTGACGTACCGGACCTGCTTTCCGGGTCAGTTTAAACCACGAATATAATACCCATACTGAATAACAGAAAACCGCTATGGTTATAAACAGCAGGGCAATAAAAACAATTTGCTTCATGTTATTATTAAACAAAATGATAATTTTTAAAGATAAATAATTATCCTAAAATAAATATTGATTTATAACATTTATTTATATTGATTTGATAAAAACAAAAACATCCCGAATTTCTCCGGGATGTTCTTGAAATAATATCTTTATAAAATTATGAGGCCTTGAACTTCTTAACTGATTCGATAAGCCGCGGTAGCACCTGGAAAGCATCACCCACGATCCCGTAAGTAGCATAGGAAAATATTGCAGCATCTTTGTCCTTATCAATTGCAACGATATGCTTTGTACCGCTTATGCCACCGATATGCTGAATAGCGCCGGAAATTCCGACAGCGATATAAAGGTCGGGAGCAATGATCTTTCCGGTTTGTCCCACATGCTCATCATGCGACCTCCAGCCTTCGTCCGAAACAGGCCTTGAACAGGCAAGCCCGGCTCCGAGAAGTCCGGCAAGCTCTTCAAGAGGTTTCCAGTTATCGCCGGATTTCATGCCTCTTCCGCCCGAAACAACCACACTGGCTTCTGTCAGCAGGATTTTTCCGGTTATAAGGTCAACATTCCTGATCTGTGTTTTCTTCAATGAGGCATCAACCGCAGGATTGTAAACCTCAACCTGAACGGGAACCGGGTTTTCAACCAGGTCTGTTGCATTAGGATTTAAACTGAGGATCTTTACTTCGGTATTAATTATTACATTCGAAAACGCACCACCGTTGTAAGACCTTCTTTTTACAGTAAACGGCGACATGTTCACAGGCAATGAAGTAACGCCGGAAACAAGTCCTGCTTTAAGTCTCACTGATAGCCTCGGAGCAACAGCTTTTCCGAAATGAGAATGACCGAAAATAACGAATTTTGCATTTTCTTTTTTCACTATTTCGTCAATGATGCGGGCATATACCAGGTTGTCTAACTGTTGAAAAGGTTC
>CAZEWB010000713.1:0-340 GCA_964515655.1 uncultured Bacteroidales bacterium | reverse complement strand
TGTGTTGGGTGTGTTTGGTTGTGGTGTTGAAAAGGTTCTGCAGTAATAGTGAGAATCTTTGCAGCACCGTATTTAGCAAGCTGTGACAATTCTTCGTTCGGTACATTTCCGAACGAAACGGCTGTAACACTGCCTGAGGAATTCCTGGCCAGATTACTGGCGTATGAAACGGCTTCGAAACTGTGTTTCTTGATCTTTCCGTTCCGGTTCTCTGTTAAAACTATAATAGACATAATCACATTTTATTAATTAAAGAACTTTGGCTTCGTTTCTCAGAAGATCGACCAGTTTGTCTGTGTCTTCGGCATCAACCAGCTTGCAGGCAGTCCGTGCCGGTGGA
>CAZEWB010000712.1:0-2573 GCA_964515655.1 uncultured Bacteroidales bacterium | reverse complement strand
TGTGTTGGGTGTGTTTGGGTTTTTTTTGGCAACTTGCTCATGAATTTTTCAATATTGATAATGTACCACGAATGACGGCCTTTCCCTATCATTCCTGTCTTATCAAACGCTTCTACAGTGAATTTCAGTTCCCGGCCTTTGATCTCAATAAGCTCCGATCTGTACGAAACAGTTTCATAAAGCGGCGTTGCTTTAAGGTGTTCTGCATGAACAAGGGTTCCGACAGTAGTTTCACCCTTTTCGAGAAAAGGGTGAACACTGTCCATGCATGTCTTTTCCATTCCGGCTATCATTGCGGGAGTGGCAAATACTTCTATACATCCGCTTCCGTAATGTCTTGCTGTTTTTTCAGGCGTTACAGTCTCGCTGTAATTGCCAATAAGGCCGGGCTTAAGCATAATTCAAATGAATGGTTTGTTTCAGTTCAGGATGAACGCTTTTTCCTACAGGGCAATTGTTAACTGCGGCCTGTATGTACTTTTTATCCTTTTCGGTAAGTCCTGCCGGAAAATGGAAGTCAATGATAACTTCATTAACTCGCCTGGGTTCTGTCCCCATAATTTTGGTAACCTCTGCAGACGCCCCGTCAATGTTGAATTTATACTGCCGCGCCGTAATACCCATGATAGTCAGCATGCACGACGCCAGCATTGTTGCCAGTAGGTCGGTCGGCGAAAAGAACTCGCCTTTTCCCTGATTGTCAACCGGCGCATCGGTAATGATCTTATTACCCGATGCAAGGTGAACGGCTTCCGTCCGCAGGTCGCCCAAGTAAGTTACTTTTGATGTTTTCATAAATGATAATATGTAGTACAAAGTTATAAAAAAAGTAGTACGAACCATCTAAATACATAACGTGATCGAATATTGGAATACCGTTTTTCGAATTTCGGATTTTGTGCTTTGCTCAACAACCTTTTAAATAAAATATCGTCATTATGATATAAAACTTCCAATTATGAAAAGAGTATTCGGGCAGATGGTTATTATCCTTTGTTTCCAAACTGCATTTGCGCAAATTCCGTCAAGTTGTGTTGTCCCTTCAACACTTCAGACATACTACGATGCGGATGTGAAACATTTGGCGTTGAAAAAAATCTTTGCCAACATCCTTCCTCCCGATTCAATTTTAATACAGGACAGGGATTCAATAATTGTTCCCCAGGATGTGCCGGAACCTATATGGGAAGGGTTGGCTGCAATTTTCAACGTAACTACAATTCCGGAAAGAGATTCTGCTTTCGATATTTATTGCATACATCAGGTTGTAAGTGATAATTTATTTCATAGTATTTACGTGGCTGTTGATACATCTTATGCGTGGACGCAACAGTGGCAGAATTTAATAACAACTACCGGCAATGTCCCTCTTGATAATTTGCTGTCTACTTATGGTTTTTCTATAACTGCTTTTTCGACTTTCGGATCAAATTATGCTACTTTAACAACATCCCATAATATAAATGTAAGGCCTTTATGCGATAGCATAGCAACATATAGCGGTGTGTTATATTCTGAACCAAAGCCGTATGCAGGTGATGGGAACAGTATTACATATTTAGAATCCGGCAACGACAGGATATACTATTTTACACTTGGATTAGGCGATTGTCAATCCGGTTGTACTGAATTTCACACATATAGATTTAAAGTATTTCCGAATTGTTCGGTGACATACATGGGTACATTCAACTCTGCAACCTATCTTCCCAATCCGATGAACTGTAATATTACATCAGGAATTAACCACGTTAATACTAATACAGAGTCCAGAATATTTCCCAACCCGGCAGAAGATATTATTAATGTCGAAACCAATTATTCTCCCAATGCGAATTACAAAATATGTAATATATACGGACAAATCGTGCAAACAGGAATAATATCAGAAGAAAAGAAAATATATGTTCATGGTTTGAATAACGGGATCTATATGTTGATGCTGAATAAAAAAACGACTAACGAAACGGCGAATTATAAGTTTGTAAAAAAATAGCATTAATTCTACTCCCTCGGTTTGTCCATTTCAGACAACGAAGCGCAGCGAAGGTGTCCCGACAAACCGAAAAAGGGAGTTGTTTTCATATTCAACCACTCCGTGGTTGCTTGAGCTTTTCTTTATTCCCCCGGACTGCGTCCGGGGTTATTAATATTGGACTCCTTCGGAGTCCCTCGCTCCTCACGTCATTCCGGACCTTCCCGATGGATATCGGAACCGGAATCTTTTAAAACGGGAAACATATTACTTATTTATATAAAGAACCTTTCTTGCCGTTTTTTTATCTCCGACATTACACATTATTAAATAAGTTCCCGAATTTACCTTATTGCCATTCTGATCTGTTCCATTCCACTTGTATGAATATTCATTTTCTGAAACTGACTCTGCTGATAATACTTTTATCAATTGAGATTGGGTATTATATATTTCAATTACAGGCTGATTTTTTTTATCAATTACAGATACATTAATTGATATCTGTTCTGAAAACGGGTTTGGATATCCGGTAACAGTAAATCCTTTTCCTTGTTCTTTGTCCTCTAATCCAACCCAGATATGTTTGGCATCCAGC
>CAZEWB010000711.1:1813-2577 GCA_964515655.1 uncultured Bacteroidales bacterium | reverse complement strand
GCTCAGTTGGTAGAGCATCAGCTTCCCAAGCTGAGGGTCGCGGGTTCGAGTCCCGTTTCCCGCTCAAAAAAGAGTATAAATAAAGAAAATGGATCCTGATGGTAAATATCTTTTACAAAGGCACGGAAAAAGTACTGCTTCATCAGGGCATTCAGGGAATTGAAGAGGTAGGCCGGGAGAATGTGATATGGGTTGACCTAATTGCTCCTTCTCCTTTTGAAAGGGACACAGTTGAGAAATACTTCAAGATCACACTGCAAACTCAACAGGAAATCGAGGAGATCGAGATTTCTTCTCGCTACCTCGAAACTGTTGATGCTATTATTGCTAATACTCAGTTCGTTATACTGGGTGATAACGGATACAAAAAGGAATCTGTATCATTCATTATTAAAGGAAACCTGCTGTTCTCATACAGGTATTCCGAAATGCGTACATTCAACGATATGTACCGCCGGCTCGACTTCCATTACCGGGTAATTGACGGTGTACAGATCTTCCTCAACTTGCTCGATATAAGGATCGATATCGATGCTGACATGATCGAAAGCGTGGTAAAGGACATTTCGGCTCTTTCGATACTCGTTATCCGCGAACGTCATATTGACCAGGATATGCTGGTAAAAATAAGCCATTATCAGGATATTACTATGATGCTGCGTGAAAATGTCATTGATAAACAAAGGGTAATTTCTTCAATTCTGAAAAGTGAAATGTTCCCTAAAGAATACCATAACAAATTGAGGATAATGATCAAGGATACC
>CAZEWB010000711.1:0-1803 GCA_964515655.1 uncultured Bacteroidales bacterium | reverse complement strand
GATTATATAAATTTCAGTTTCCAGCGCCTCGACTTTCTGCAGAATTCATTTGTGGGCTTTGTTAATATTGAGCAGAACAAGACCATAAAAATATTCACTGTTGCTACGGTTATTTTTATGCCACCCACGTTGATCGCCAGTATTTATGGAATGAACTTCCACTTCCTGCCCGAAATAAAATGGGCATGGGGCTATCCTTTTGCTCTGGGATTAATGCTTTTTGCTTCATTCGGAACTATCTTACTGTTCAAAAAGAAGAAATGGCTGTAAAAATGCACTTTTCCGAAGGTAAAGCCACTATCTGAAACCGAAGTCGAAAAAAATCCGGAAGGCATACATTATATATAAAGAGGGTACAACTAAAAAAAAGGCTATCGAAAAAGTTTCAGCGAAGTCGGGCAGGGGATACTGGTCAATAAGGTTTAAGCCGGGAAATATTTACTTTACATAAGAAATTAAACAGAAGCTGAATTATAAGGGAATTGTAACTCACGGAATCCGATAAACCTGTTAGCTATTTTAGGTTGTTTATCATTTTCTTCCTCAATGCACATCTGAATAACCTCTGTAATATTTCTAATTGCTTCTTCTATTGTTTTTCCATAAGAGTGACAACCTTTATAAACAGGACAACTAACGATGTATACATTATCTTCATCCTGTTCAATTAAAATGGGCAGATGAATAGTTTCCTCTTTATTCCGGTTTTTCTTACTCATATGTATTTATTTGTAATGCAAAAATAATAAAAAAGATTAAGGAACTCAAGTTAAACATGTGAGTACTTGTATACCATCATGGTCTGGCGATGGCATGTGAATTAGAGTCTTTAAAGATTTTTATACGGGAATATAGTAAAAAAGCTCCTCATTTCTATTCTTTATGCTTCTTCTTATCCGCAGCCGGAGTTTCTATCGAGATCGACAGCTCGCCGTCATCGTCCTTTTTAAGGTCAATAATAATTCTGTCGCCTTCTTTGGGTGAAACGGCAATGAAAATTTCGGCAAGTGGATCTTCGAGATATTTCTGCAATGCACGCTTTAATGGACGGGCGCCATACTGTGTATCGAAGCCTTTATCGACTATAAAATTCTTTGCTTTGTCGCTCATTATGACTTTATAGCCAAGACTGTCTATCCTCTTAAGCAACGAAGAAAGTTCAATATCGATTATCTTATGTATGTCTTCTCTGCTCAGTGAGTTAAACAGGACCACATCGTCAATACGGTTGAGAAACTCGGGTGCGAAGGCCTTCTTGAGGGCATTCTCGATTATACTCTTCGCATAAGTATTTGTTGATTCTTTCTTTGCTTTTGTTTCGAAACCCACACCTTTGCCGAATTCCGAAAGTTGTCTTGTTCCGATATTCGAAGTCATTATAACTATTGTATTCCTGAAATCGATCCTTCTGCCGAGACTGTCGGTAAGGCGACCTTCGTCTAAAACCTGGAGAAGAATATGGAAAACATCTGGATGTGCTTTTTCAATTTCATCAAGTAGAACAACAGAATATGGTTTACGTCTTACTTTTTCAGTAAGCTGGCCGCCTTCTTCGTAACCGACATACCCCGGAGGCGCTCCCACAAGGCGTGATACGGAGAACTTCTCCATATATTCACTCATATCAATGCGTATCAGGTTATCCTGATTATCGAAAAGGTATTCGGCAAGCATTTTTGCCAGGTGGGTTTTACCAACACCGGTAGGTCCAAGGAAAACGAATGTTCCTATTGGTTTCGAAGGATCTTTAAGTCCGGCGCGGTTTCTCTGTATTGCTTTTACTATTTTCTTAAGAGCTTCATC
>CAZEWB010000710.1:0-2582 GCA_964515655.1 uncultured Bacteroidales bacterium | reverse complement strand
TTTTCTGCAAATTCAGTTACTTTTTTACCATTAATAAATGCGGTTGATTCCAGCACTTCGTTAATAGCGCTGTCTATTTCGGTTTTTATTTTGTAGTACTGCGATTTAAGGTCGCACATTTGGATAGGGGTCATGGAATTCTTAGTTTTTTTAGTTTTCTTAGTTCTTTTTGTTCCTTTGGTTCAGGACTTACATTCCCCGATCAACCTGCGGTTGAAGTCCGGATTCCATCCGGTGTTATTCATATTGGACTCCTTCGGAGTCGCGGGATTGGGTGTATGGGACTTGGGGTTTGGGCGCGAAAATGGCTTTGGTTGTTGGATAGGGGATGGGTTATTTGTTCTTTTTGTTCCTTTGGTTCCTTTATTTCTCTTTGTTCTTTTTGTTCCTTTAGTTATTGCGGTGCTGTGAGTTCCTCAACTATTCTCTCTCATGTTTTCCCATCCCACAACTCTGGCTTTACAGGATTTCTTTTAAACCGCATGGTTTTTTTATATTCAAACCGTATGCATTCAATATTGTTACCGACAAGAACAGAAGCTGCACCATGTTCTTTTTCTTTTAATGTTATTGGTCTTTCGGTATTCCACCTTAAAGTGAGGCACGGAGTACCAAGTACAGTGCATTCTTCCTTCAGGCCACCGCTGTCGGTAAGAACAACGCGGGCATGCATGTTTAAGCGCAGGAGGTCGTGGTAGCCGAGGGGCTGCAAAAGAACCATTGCGTTGTTCTCACTTTTTAATGTAATAACCACCTGTTTTACTATTCCCCATATATTCAATTTTATTTATTTTTCTCAATTCTCTTATCCATCTTTCAACCGTTTTTCCCGGCTTTTGTATCTTTTCTGACAAAAATGGAATCCTGTTTCCGGGATTTTCTTTAATAATTTCTAATAGTCTTTTTACTCCCTCATTTACTCCCTCATTTACTCCCTCATTTACTCCCTCATTTACTCCCCTGCGTTTAAAAATAATCGTAAAGAAATCATTAGAAATAAAAACTGGTTCAGAAATATTCTGACTAGCACAAAGACTCTTTATTTTGTTAATACCCGTTCCCATATTTTCCACAAAATTACTCCGTTGCAAGAGACTTGTAATAATTGGATTACGCCGGACAGCTTTTTTACCGAAAAATTCCATTGTAAGCCCCTTTGGCAACCCCCCGGGGGTTCCAATTTCAAGTCGGTCATCAAATATTTCAATAGTAATATGGCTTCCTTCAACAAAATAATCTCTATGCGCAACAGCATTTACAACGGCTTCTCTAATTGCCTGCATAGGAATTTCATATATTTCCTCGCGACGCGCTTCGCCTGTCATTTTGTATTCAACTTTTAATGATTGTTTAATAAACAGAAGAGCATTATTAATGTTAGTAATTATATCTTCAGAGAAATCCTTTCTATTTATGACCTTAATTCGTTCTGTTCCTTCAAAGACAGCACAAGTAATTGTAGATTGTTCAAGCAAAATATCAACATTATTACTAAAGAATAAAACACCGGCATTGAGCATTTTCTGAGTATCACCAGACCTTCTTATTACTCCAAGATTTTCGAGTATTGAGTTTATTTGTCCTTTGTGTATATAACCAGTCGGTTTCCGGTATTTCGTTCCTTAAATTCTGAGAGTTCCGATTCGTTTAAAATTATATAACTTATCTTTCTGTGAATAAGCGTTTCGGTTTTTTCTATCAGCTCAGAAAGGTATGTCCTGTTCAATTTCTGAGCAATAATTAACAGGTCGATTACCGGGCTGTCTTTGCCGTTAGCAAAATCGCCGATCACATATACCTTATTAATATCACCAAGACGTGAGATCACCTTTTCAATAATCTGATCGATGCCTATAAATTTCTTTAAGATATTCTGAATATCCGTAAATATTGGGTGTTTAACGTTGGCCTGGTATATTTTTTTATTTCCGGATGTATGAGTTTCGAGCAGGCCTGCTTTTTCGAAACGATTTAATTCAAGCCGGATAGCATTAGTAGATTCACCAAATTCGCATTCGAGGCTACGTAAATAGGAACTGGTCTTGCTGTTAAGGAAAAACTTCAACAGCAGTTTAAGTCTTGTTTTTGAGGAAATTAAAGTGTCTATCAAGATCGTTAAATCTTATGGGTTTTCAAGGCAAGCCCCCGTGAGTAACATAAACGCTCACAAGGAAAAAAAATAATATATGCGTTATTTTACACAATAACGAGTAGCAAATTTACTCAATTTGTATATAAAAAACAAAAATGAAATCAGAATAATTATTACGTGTCTGATAATCTGCCGCTTAACGTCTATAATCATTCGGATTTTACTTTTTCGCAATTTCCCAGTGGCCTGATTTTTCACTACCTATACGTTTAATAAACTTTTTCAATTTCAACTTTTCTATATCGCGTCTGATTGTTCTTTTTGACACTTTAAGTTTTTTAGATAATTCTTGTATCAGAATATTGTTGTTTTGTTTTATTAAATCAATTATTAAAGATAGCCTTTTATCGGGGACATTATCGGGGACATTATCGAGGACATTATCGGGGACATTATCGGGGACATTATTTAAAGACTTAAAGAATGTAAT
>CAZEWB010000709.1:0-2583 GCA_964515655.1 uncultured Bacteroidales bacterium | reverse complement strand
TTTGTGCTTGTTATTTTGGATTTGTTTGGAAGTTGATGCTTGATTATTGGAATTTAGGTTTTTGTATTTTAAAGAGTTACTACTTTAAGAAGTACTCATCCAGTTTAAACCCCGGGTTCAGCATAAAAACAATATCATGCTCTTTCATTCTATAATCCAGAGCCTGTAATATTACAAGGTCCGAAAGTATTTCATCTGCTTCTTTATCGCTTACCATTGCTAGTTTTTTGAATTCCCCGCGGTTCACGGTCTTATTTTCTGAAAGGTGATGAAGCAGTTTACTTTCAGCAATTGAATATTTAAGAAGTATCCCTTTTGCGTTGCACTTTTTCCAGATCTTTTCTAACAGCACAGGAGCGATCTGATTCTCGTCGTGTATCCTTATATATGCTTTCCAGTTGCGGCTTTCATCCTGTGCATATATTATCTGTGATTTATTTTTAGGAACGATCACTTCCAGCACATCAAGTCCGTTCACTTTCCAGTTTTTATATTCAGGTTGCATTTTTGGCTTAAGATATAGAGTAGAGGCGCCCTGTACCATGTAATATTCTTCCTCGCTCCTTATTCCCGCTATCTTACCGTTATCTTTTACTCCCACAAGCAGGCGGCCACCGTCGGTGTTTGCAAAAGCAGAAATAGAACGGGCTATTTTACGCGAGTCGCTTATTTCAAACTTAAAATCAGTGTGTACATCCTCACCTCTTGCGATCAGATCAAACAAATATTTTTCCGTCAGGTTCTGCACGTTGCTAATTGTTATTATCTTACCTTATACAAAAAGATTTATATTTATAAATATACGACGATTATCACAATAAAAAAAATACATAATTTTGAAAAAATGATTTTGTGAAATATCTGCTCACGCTGATAATATCCATTGTTGTCCTGAACTGTTTTGGTCAGACCGGCGGAACGCTCTCTTTTACTGTAAAAACAGTTTCATATTCGGCGCCATATTCACCAAAGCACATTCTTGCCATCTGGATCGCGACCGGCAGCGGCACATGGGTAAAGACACGCAAATTCATGTCACAAAGCACTCTGTACAGGCAGTATCTTACAAATTTCAAAAATGCTACAAGCAATACTTACAACTCCACAGATGCTATCACTGGTGCAACATTACAGAGTCACGTTACGCACACTGTGACATGGGACGGGAAGAACAGCAGCGGCACTCTTGTGGCAGATGGCACATACCGGGTTTATATCGAATACACCTCGGCAAACGCAACAGGCAAACTTTATTACGTCGAGTTCACAAAAGGCCCGGATACTCTTATATTAACACCTGCCAACCAGACCTATTTCCAGAATATAAGTCTCACATGGGCGCCTTCAACAATAGATGTCGAAACGACAGAATCAGAACCTGATCTTGTTACATGTTATCCCAACCCCTTCAGCGGGTCAATGCAGATATCGCTTAGCAACAATTCCGGGCAAGTCTCCTCGATTGATGTTTATGACATAAGCGGAAAACCTGTCAGGTCATTTTCAAATTTTGCCACCGGCGAGAACCGGATAACATGGAATGGAAAAAACAATTCAGGTTCAGATCTTCCTTCGGGGATATATTTTATTTCAGTGCAAAAGGGGACAGGTAAAAAAGTTATAAAAGTTATAAAAAGGTGATCTTTCAATTTAATTGAAGGATGGTTAACAGGAAAGTCCGGAATATTCCGGGCTTTTTTTTTGAACAATATAAATCCGAAATCCGAATAACTGAGTCATTTTCGGATTTTTTAAATAATCCCCTACCCGCACCCCCACCCCTGAAGGGGAATCCCGCGCACATTGAGTGTTGGCGCCTTCAGGGCGCAGGGTGAGCGAAGGGGAAAAATAAAATCCCAATATTAAAGCATCTATTTCCAAACAAACACAAAATCCAAAACCTGTTTTGAATTTCAATTTTTTGAAATTTGAATTTGTTTGATATTTGAAAATTGGGATTTGAAATTATCAAGCAAATTCAGATAAACTTTTTCGAGTTTCGGATTTCGTGCTTCGGATTTCGAATTTCGTGCTTCGGACTAAAACTCCAGTCTCGTCTGAAAAGATTTTAAATGGAATGTCCGCCTGTGGTATTTCGAGTACCCGTATTTTTTAAGGGCTTCGCAATGCTCTTCGGTTGCATAACCTTTGTTACTTGCCCAGTTGTAAACGGGGAATTCCTCGTGAATCTGCCGCATATAATCATCACGTGCAGTTTTAGCCAGGACAGATGCTGCTGCAATGTTCAGGAATTTCCCATCGCCTTTTACAACGAAGGTATAAGGAACTTTATTCCATTGCCTGAACCGGTTCCCGTCGACAAGGATATGTGCGGGTCTTTTCTTCAGTTTCTCCAGCGCCCTGTGCATGGCAAGAATAGAGGCATTAAGGATGTTTATCTTATCCACTTCCTGGGGCGAAACAGAACCGATAGCCCATGCAATTGCATTTTCTGTTATTACTATTTTGAACGCCTCCCGTTCTTTCGCCGTCAGTTTTTTGGAATCGTCAAGTCCCTGTATTTGGATCTTTGGCGGAAGGATTACGGCAGCGGCCAAAACAAACCCAAACACACCCAACACA
>CAZEWB010000708.1:0-2589 GCA_964515655.1 uncultured Bacteroidales bacterium | reverse complement strand
TGTGTTGGGTGTGTTTGGTTTTTTTTTTTGCACCTACTTTTTAGCTCTCTTATTTTTACTATTCTGAATCGTGTTTTCCACAAGAATCAGGCATTAGTGCGGCAATATTAGATTTTACAAGAATTATAATGCTGACTTTGAATGAAATAAAAATTTAAAAAAATTTTGGGTGGACAAGTCAGGAGCGAAAAAGTAGGTGCAAACAAAATTTCAAGAACCAAATTTTAATGAACAATACCAAATTCTCAATTTTCAATGATCAATAAACCCAAGGAGCCTTCCCTTGGGGCTTGGTTCTTTAGACTTGGGTCTTTTAAGAGACCTTCCTGTAAAAAGCTCCTCTTTCTTTAACATCATAGATGCCTACATTATACCTCGCTGCTTCTTCCTTCCATTTTTTTATTCTGTAATTCGAATTTGATGAGTCAATAATTATAGAATCGGTATCGTATAATTGCAGAATTCCTTCGATGGAAACGCGGGCATTCTGGCTCAGGATAACAAAATCAAGGGGGATCCTCATCACTGAATCACTAATTGCCGGCATATCTTCTCTTATGAGTGCAAAATGTACGTTGTGAAATGCAAAACAATTATCCTTATAATATACGTTGGGATTATCAAGATAAAAGAGATTGCTGATTATAAACCGGTTGTTCAGTTTCTTAAGGTGAATGGTCTTTTCCTCGTCCAGCCCTTTCTGGATCCAGTTATTCTTAAGACTAAAGTTATAAGATCTGTTGTCTTTGTCGAGATTTGTAAAAAGATAATTCTTTTTTCCTTCAATCAGGTTCATTGCAAAATACCTGTCGATATTATAAACATAGATATCGGTTTCCTTTTCGGAAGAAACATAATTATAAAATGATGAAATTAATACGACAAGAATGCCGGACATACATATGAAAAGGGGAACGTACCTTTTGTAGATCAGATAAATAATAAGCGAGAAGATGATAAAATAAATAATGATTGTATTTGAAATACTGAGAGGAATTTCATTTGTTACAGATCCCGGCAGGTCTTCAATTCCTGAAACTATACTATTCAGTATATGTGTGATTTTTTGAGTAATTATGCCCAGAAGATCGGTTGCGGCCGGCCACCAGCTAAACGCTATCAGAGTTATTACCAAATAAATGATAACAGTTGATATAGGTATTACAAGAATATTGGTCAGCAGGAAGTAATTCGGGAACTGGTGGAAATAATAAATGCTTAACGGGGCGACAACGATCTGTGCTGCCAGCGAAACGCAAATCAGGCCCCAGGCTTTATCGAGCAGTTTATTCTTAATGTATACAAGAGAATATATTTGGGGATATAAAAATACAATTCCAATTACAGCAAGGTAGGAGAACTGGAATCCGATGTTTGTAACATTGAATGGATTTATCAGAAGCAGTATGAAAGCAGATGCAGCAAGTGTGTTGTAAATATTTGTATAACGTCCCAGCAACTGGCCAATAATAATAAAACTGAACATTAAAGCGGCTCTGGATATAGAAGGTGATAATCCTGATAGCAGGGCATAGAACCAGAGGATCAGCAATAACATTGTGCACTTTAATATTTTCATCCATTTTTTCCTGTTCAGAAATGACAACAGAAAACTGAAGACTACGAATATTATCCCTACGTGCAGGCCGCTGACAGAAAGTATATGCATTGCACCGGATGCGCTGTACGATTGTTTAATTTCTGCATCAAGGTCATCTACATAACCGATCGACAACGCAGAGGCAACTGCCAGTTCATCTCCTGAGAAACCTGCATCGGTAAAAATGTTAAGAATATACCTCCGTATTTTCCCGGCAGTTCTTTTAAGATTAAATAAATCTTCTGATTTAATGACGCTGTACTGCTCGGATTTTAAATATGCCTGCTGAAAGATAAGGTTATATGAAAGATATTTCTTATAATCGAACTCGCGCGGATTTCCGCTGTTTTTCACATCCTGAAGTACAGGTTCAAAAACTATTCTGTCGCCAACTTCTATATTGCATAAGTTCTTATTCTTTTCGAGATAGAGTAGTACATTCGCATCTGTTCTTTCCCAACTGTCCCCGGTTTTTATTGCAAGGATTTTAGTCTCGATCTTAACGGATTTTTCTTTTATCTGCGGGTCGGAGATCACTTCACCGGCGATAATGCTGCTTGTGTTGCTGAATGTCGGTTCAGGAACTTTATTGTATGAACAGGTGTAATAATATCCCGAAAAAATAAGGAGCAGCGATGTAAGAAATGAATGATAGACCGAAAGGGAAAACCTGTTCCTTGAAGCAGGAATAATGTATACAACAATGTAAACTGACAACAGGGAAAAGTAAGTTATTGCGATCCACACATCCCATACGGACGGAAATAAAACATAAAGAGTTATCCCGATAATTAAAGGTATTGTTATTCTGAGGAAGGGAGATCTTTGTATATCATATGCCGTAAACATTGCTTACAGTAGTGTTCTTACACTACTCATGTTACGTAAATAAATTCTTGTGTGAAAAAAGCCCCAAATTCCAGATTCATAATTCCAAGTTCCAAATTTCAAGTCACAAATTCCAAGGGAGCCGTCCCTTGGGGCTTGGA
>CAZEWB010000707.1:0-2589 GCA_964515655.1 uncultured Bacteroidales bacterium | reverse complement strand
ACCCGGAATTCGTGATGTAAGGTTGATAGTTTCTAACGGAATTTCTACCGATACACTTTTCAAAGACAACTATATCGTTGTCACGACCGTGCCCTGGCCCGAGCCGGAAGGATATTGCGAAGACACAGTGACAAATGTTCTCTTTTCCGAAAGACCGCTGACATTCCGCCACCTTACTCCTTACAAGTGGGGATATTTCCCCGGCCATAATGAATACCAGGTTAAAGCTTATGCCGAAAAGTACACTTTCTATACCTTTAATAAGGTTACCGGATTAATTGTACCTGTTGTAAAAGCATACGGTTCTAACAGCTCTGATGAGGTCCGCTTTACCGTCTGGGATGTTGACGCAAACGGAAAACCGGGCGCCGAACTCACAACTCAGGATGTTCCTGTTAACTCTTTCACACCATATTTCTATCATTCAATTATGTTCGACACACCGGCAAATGTGAACGGAAAATTCTTTGTCGGATTCCAGTTGTGGTATAATACCCCTGCCGACACATTTGTGATCTATATGGCTCCGAACCGAGGTGTCGGAGGTAATAATACCGTATACTGCAAAAAAGGAGCGAACTGGCTTACACCGTCTCAATTACTTAATGACACCCTGAACACATCTCTCGCAATTCGTATTCTGGGTTGCCTGTATAACGAAACTCCTGAGATAAACTGGGATGAACAACTTATGATCTATCCTAATCCTACCAATGATGAAATTTTTATGCAGATACTCGGAGTTGAAATTAAATCCGTAAACTTCAGTATTTATGATATCACAGGCAGGCAGGTCAACCCGGTTGTATATTCCGACAGCGACAGCGATTACAGAATGAATTTCGGCAATTTCCAAAACGGGATATACTTTATACGCCTTGATGTAAACGGCCAGACTGTTACCAAAAAAATAACACTTATAAAATAATTTGCATCATTTTTGTAAACTGAAAAGGCTACCGGTGGTGGCCTTTTTTAATAACTCATATTATGCAAAAAAAAGACAAGAATTTTCACGGGAAGAGACACGAATTTCACGAATTATCACGAAAATATCTGTTTGTCAAAGAGGAGGCATGCCAAATTAGAGGTATTTATATCGATACACCGGAACACTAGTTTCAAAACCATATGATAATTCGTGTAATTCGTGTCTGAAAAATAGATTATGCGTAACCTCAGTTAATAAAATATTTCAGGATGTTTTTTTTATGAATTGTTTTTATAATTTTACAGCTTACAACATTATGAAATGAGACCTGTTAATCTATTTATAATTACTATTTTAATTGCACTAGCGCTACCTGCCGGTTCTTTTGCGCAGCAAACCGGGTATATGGATGTGAAAGGTCGTGTAAAAGACCTGAAAACAAATCTTGCAGATGCCATTGTAGTGCTATACGAAGGCCCTAAACAGATTTCTTCTTTCAAAACCCTCGCTGACGGAAAGTTTACCCTTAAACTAAATCTCAATACTGAGTATACCCTTCATGTTTCCAAAGATGGCTACGTGACCAAAAAAGTACTTTTCGATACCAAGGCGCCCGATGAAAAGGTAATGATATACCCTTACTCTTTCACTGTTGAACTTTTCCAGTCCCTTGATGTTGTAGATGCAAATGCCCTTAAAGACCCTGTTACAAAGATAAAATACTCGGGCGAACTTGGTGATTTCGATTTTGATGCAGCATATACCGAGTCTATGAAAAAAGAAATAGACCGTATAGTAAATCTTGTTGAATCTGCCAAGAAAAATGCATATACACAACTCATTACAAAAGCAGACCAGTTTTTTAAGGATGCCAATTATGAAGAAGCAATAAAATGGTACGAGAAAGCTATAGATGCAGATCCCTACAGCGATTATCCCGACCAGAAAATTATGGAAGCAGAAAAACTTCTTGTAGCGCAAAAGAATTCCGAAGGTCAGTATAATAAATACATTGCAGATGCCGATGCGGCATTCAATACAAAAAGTTATACCGTTGCAAAAGACAACTATACAAAAGCATTGGCTCTTAAACCAAAGGAAAAGTATCCTACAGATAAGATCACTGAATGCAACAGTTTGCTGGCAAATCAGAAATCAGAAGAAGATGCAAAGAAAAAGGAAGCTGCTTATAACGCAGCCATTGCAAAAGGTGATGCAGCTTTTAACTTAACCCAGTACCCCGCGGCAAAAACTGCTTATAACGAAGCACTTGCAATAAAACCGGCCGAAGCATATCCTATTCAGAAAATAGCCGAGATCGACAAACTGCTGGCAGATGCTGATGCAAAGAAAAAGGCTGAGGCTGAGGCCAAGGCTAAGGATGATTCCTATAAAGCAGCGATCACAAAGGCAGATCTGGCTTTCAGCACTGCAAAATATCCCGAGGCAAAGACCGCATATAACGAAGCTCTTGGAATAAAGCCCGCCGAGGCTTACCCAAAGCAAAAAATAGCAGAGATCGACAAACTCCTCGCTGATGTTGATGCAAAGAAAAAGACGGAGGCGGAGGCTAAGGCTAAGGATGATGCTTACAAGGCTGCTATTGCAAAAGGTGATGCTGCTTTCAATACAAAAAAAAACACCAAACACACCCAACA
>CAZEWB010000706.1:0-2595 GCA_964515655.1 uncultured Bacteroidales bacterium | reverse complement strand
TGTGTTGGGTGTGTTTGGTTTTTTTTTTGAAGCATATTCAATACTATCAGAAAAGAGACATTACCGATAGTATTGAATATGCTTCAAAAATTCAGTCTGCGCTGCTTCCGGGAGAAGAAGAAATAATGATCGCTCTTAATAACTTCTTTATTTTTCACCGTCCGCGCAATATTGTTTCGGGTGATTTTTACTGGGTAAATAAATCGCAAAACAGAACGATAGTGGTTCTTGCAGACTGCACGGGACATGGTGTTCCGGGCGCCTTTATGAGCATGCTTGGCATTGCATTCCTTAATGAGATCGTAAATACCGAAAAGGTAACTTCACCAGAAAAAATACTCGACCGCCTGCGCGAAAACATCATCCTTGCAATGAAGCAACACGGCGAAAATATAAAACAGCAGGACGGGATGGATGCTGTGGTTGTAAGTATAAACAGGATGGAAAATACTCTTGAGTTTGCAGGGGCTAATAATCCACTTTACATTATTAAAAGCAAATCCGAGGTCAAGGTCAAGATCGAGGTCAAGGATGAGGAACCATTCCCGACCTCGAACTCGACCTTGAACTCGACCTTAATTGAAGTGAAAGGCGACAAAATGCCCGTCTCTGTTTACAGGCGGATGACCGGGTTTACAAAAAGTACATTGCAGATCGAAAAGGGTGATATGATATTTCTTTTCAGCGATGGATTTGCGGATCAGATGGGTGGCGGTTCAGGAAAAAAATTCAAGTACGCTTCATTCAAGGAATTGCTGATAACTGTTAGTAAGTCTCCCGTTGAGGAACAGAAACTATTGCTTGAAAAAGCATTCGATTCGTGGAAAGGTAAGCACGAGCAGATAGATGACGTACTTGTTATGGGGATAAGGATTTAAGTACAGGCTATAACAATAAGGGACGCACTTTTTGCCACAGATTACACAGATTTACACAGATGATGTTCTGCGTTAGTCTGCGTATTCTGCGGGAAAGCAACATGTTTTTTTTGCCACTATACCTGGAACGGGATGAATTCTTACATTTTTCATTAGTCGGCAGTCGCCAGTCAACAGTCAGCAAAATTGCCAATTGCCGACTGAAGATTGCCGACTTTAAAATGTACGGTAATATCCCGTTTGCAGTATAAAACACTATAATACGAAAATGCCATCCGTGGATTTTGGTGTTTCCGGGATTCCTCCGATTATTGTTTGAAATACTTATGTATTAAAGTTTGCAATTTATCATTTAGAATAGGTTTTGAAATATAATCATTGCATCCTGCCATTATTGCCTTTTCTCTGTCGCCTGAAAGAGCATAGGCTGTTTGTGCAAATATTATTACTTCTTTGTTAAAATTCCGTATTTGCTTTACAGCTTCGTATCCATTCAATACAGGCATTTTAATATCCATTAAAACCAAATCAATGTCAGGATTATTACGGCAAACGTCAATGGCTTCAACTCCGGTTTCTGCATATAAAATTTCCCGGCTTATTTTTTCTAATACCGTTGTGATAAACAAAGCCGATACTTCATCGTCCTCGGCAATTAATATTTTCAGGGGCTTAAAAATCATTAGCTGCTTCATTAGTCGGAACAATATTTTCATAAAAGGTATTTTTATCGTATCTTTGAAATAAAATCACTTTACTATGGAACGGATTTCTATACCTCTCAACAGCGAAACATCTTCTCTTTACCTGAAGGCGAGCAGTGAGAAAAAAAGAAAAGCGGAATTTCTTGTGAATTTCTGGCTGAAAGATTTTTTCAGGAGAAGGAAAAGATCTAAGGACGATCTCTTTGATATTATGGATGAAGTCAGTGCCATCGCTAAGAGCAATGGTCTGACCCCTGAAAAACTTGAAAAGATCCTGGAAGAAATAAAAAATGAAAAAAAGTAAATTTTTTGTTTTTGATACCAATGTTGTTATCAGTGCTCTGTTGTTTTCCGGTTCCAGACCAAGAGCAGCTCTGGAACAGGGTTTTAGCGTTGGCGAAATATTGAATTCCGCCGAAACATTGTTTGAATTGAGAGAAACAGCACTTAGTGAAAAATTCGATAAATATGCGCCCCTGATAAAAAGAAAAATATTCCTTAAAAGATTTGAAGAAAAGACTTTTATTATTGATGTTCCGGAATGTGTAAAGCTGTGCCGCGACCCAAAAGACAATAAATTCCTCGCCCTTGCCCTCGCAGGCAAAGCTTCTGCTATTATCACAGGCGATAAGGATTTGTTAATATTGAATCCTTTTAAAGACATATGCATCCTTTCACCGGCTGAGTTCTTGAAAAACCATTAAACAGATACATATTCATAAACTTCTTTTTTAACTCAGGTTTTAAAAGTTTATTTGCTTTGAACTTACATACCCGAAACAATTTACATGTTTATTTTTTGTATTAAAAGTGAATAAATTGTATTTTTGTAAAAAATAAATTATGGAAACAGTTTTCAGAATAAAAGCAACAGACCTGAATCTTAATTTTTTAAATGCTTTAAAATCGTTATTTAAAAAGGATGAAGAAATAGAACTGCAGATTTCTTCCAGAAGGAGTTTCGGAGTATTAAAAGCAGAAACCCAAACTGAATGCAATACCCGGATAGAAAA
>CAZEWB010000705.1:0-2603 GCA_964515655.1 uncultured Bacteroidales bacterium | reverse complement strand
TTGATTTGGGGCTTGGAACTTTTTTCACACAAGAATTTATTTACGTAACATGAGTTAATAGCAATGACCATTAACTGACAACAAATAAAATAGTATGACAATTAAAGAGATCCTAAACAATAAGTCATTTTTCCTTATCGCAGGTCCCTGCGTTGTGGAAAACAGTAAGATTACTGAAGATACTGCTGCCTGTCTTAAAGATCTGGCAGCAAAACACAATATCCCGTTGATCTTTAAAGCCTCGTACCGTAAAGCTAACAGGACAAGGCACGATTCATTTTCCGGGATAGGTGATATAAAAGCGCTTGAAATACTTGACAAAATCAGGAAGAAGTATGATCTGAATGTGATAACCGACATTCATGAGCGTGAAGAGGCAGCGCTTGCTGCAAAATATGTCGATATGCTTCAGATCCCTGCATTCCTATGCCGCCAGACAAATATTCTTGTGGCAGCTGCAAGAACGGGACTACCCGTAAATATCAAAAAGGGACAGTTCCTGTCGCCGGCAGCAATGACATTTGTCGCTGAAAAAGTAAAGAATGCAGGCAATAACAATATAATGCTGACCGAACGAGGTACGTTTTTCGGCTACGGCGACCTGGTGGTTGACTTCCGCTCGATACCTGCGATGAAAGCTCTGGGATACCCTGTGATCCTCGACTGCACTCATTCTCTTCAGCAGCCGAATACATCAGGCGGTGTAACCGGCGGGCTTCCTGCTTATATCGAGATGATCGCAAAGGCTGGAATAGTAGCAGGAGTCAACGGTCTTTTCATCGAAACACACCCGGAACCTGAAAAAGCGCTTTCTGACGGTGCAAACATGTTACCGTTGAAACTAATGGATACTCTTCTTGAAAAATTGAAAAGAATACACAACGCATTATAACACGCTGCAATCTTCTTTCAAATTACTATCTTTGCAAAAAAATTATAAATTGAAAACACTGTTAATTTCCATATTTCTGCTTTTGACAGCTCGGGCTTTCTGCCAGGAAAACACTAAAGCAGATTGCGATGTAATGGTTCCAACAGCTTTCACTCCAAACGGAGATGGAGAAAATGACGTCCTGATAGTGAGAGGCACTAAAGTAACCGATGGCATAATTGAAATATATAACAGATGGGGTGAGATGGTCTATACATCAAAAGACCCGACAACAGGTTGGGACGGAACATACAAAGGAGCAGCGCTAAACAGCGATGTATTTGTCTATTATCTCAGGGCTACATGTCCCGACAAAACAAAGATAGAGAGAAAAGGCACAGTAACGCTTATAAGATGAGGATAGCGCTGATTTTTCCGCTTTTGATTTTTTCGCTGCTTTCTTTCGGGCAGGATATAAGCTATACTCAGTCATTCGATTCACCGCTCAACCTCAACCCTGCACTTACAGGGTATTTCCCCTGCAAATTCAGAGTGGGTGGAAATTACAAGAATCGTTTTCCTGCTCTTGGAAATGTTTACAAAACACAAACATTATGGTTTGATTCGAAATTACAGATCCCCAAATTCCGCAGACTGTGGTTCGGCGCCGGGTTCCGGTTCAACAACGATATCGCTGGAGGTGTCATCAGGAATACTTCCGGTATGGCTGTCTTTTCGTTCAATCATGGAATAGTTTCTAAAAACAGGTTCTATTATACCGTTGGTTTCGGAATAGGATATCAGGCACACAGGCTGAAATACGAAGGCCTTGTCTTCGACAACCAGTGGAACGGCCAGGAGTTTGACCCTGAATTGCCTTCACAGGAAAACAGTATGGGTACATCAAACAGTTTTATAGATATATCCGCAGGAATACTCGCAACCTACGAGGCAGCAAAAGGCAACAAAGTATTTATAGGATTTGCAATGCATCATGCAAATTCTCCCAACGAATCATTTACAGGCTCCGATAGTCGCCTTGCCCCGAAAATGGTGGGCCATTTAGGTTTCGACATCGAAGGCAAAAATGATATCCGTTTCAGTCCCCGCATTGCATTTATGATGAAACAGAATCAGATGGATCTTAATATGGGAATGGATGTAACTATAATAGGGAATAATGGTTCTATTATATTCGGCGTCTGGTCAAAAATGTTCAGGGAATTCGCCCCGGTGATCGGCGTTGAGTATAAAAAATGGGTTGTAAAGGTAAGTTATGACTTTGTGACCGGAACTATCAACAGTCATGTAACCGGACTTGCCGGAGGAATCGAAATGTCTGTTGTAAAGACTTTCAAATGTACAAAGAGAATAGCTCCTTCGGGCGCAAGGAACAAAAAGATCGAACCTAAAATATGGGAAAACAAGAACAGCGGCGTTAGCTGCCCCACATTTAAATAATGGTTCTTTGTTAATATGAACGGGTAATAAATCTGTAATCGTTTTTTAATGAACAATGCCAAATTTTCAATGAGCAATGAGCAATAAAAACAGAAATGATACTTGTACATTGTTCATTGTTTGTTTGACATTGAACATTTTTTTACATATACCTACACACTTTTGTAAAGAACCTATATATTCATGAGCGAGGTACAGATCATAGCGCTTTGTATCTTTATTCTGACCTACACAGGTATAATTTTCACCCGGCTTCCGTGGATAAACATCG
>CAZEWB010000704.1:0-2610 GCA_964515655.1 uncultured Bacteroidales bacterium | reverse complement strand
ACTCCTGGATTTAAAAAACTTCGAAAGCCTCGATCCCGAACATTATGATCCAAACTCTGACTTTATAGACAGACACTATTTAGAGGCCGTTAATATTAACTTTTCACAAATGCCTGTTTTACACGTTGTTTGACACGGTATTTTAACAATTTGTAAAAATATTAAGCGTTTATTTGTGATTTCTGCAATTAATTTACTTGTTTTGAATTACAAAGTACAGTAATCAATGCGGAGTTCTGTGAAAAAAAACGTGGTTTTATCAGCAATGATAGCATTGATATTTGTGCCTGTATCATTTGTCCCCCAGAACTCACGCGCATTTCCACTATCGAATTGTACAGGAATTAACGACACTATAAAGCACGAACAGCTTTATACGGAGATAATCCCGGACACCGGGAATCTGGCATTTCCCATGGCTTATCTTTATGACAATATCTGGAGCACGAGCGACCCCAGCCCATATTCTCCTGAACTTATTGAGAACGACAGCATACTGAACCTAACCTTTATTAACGATAATACAGATTTTTGCATGCCCGGAACCGGCCGTGTCACTTCACCCTATGGATGGCGCGACGGCCACTTTCACCATGGCATTGATATAGATGTTTACCAGGGTCTGCCAATATGTTCGATGTTTTCGGGCGTCGTAAGATTTGCCCGATATATTCAGCCTTACGGAAGGCTTGTAATAGTAAGGCACGATAACGGCTTAGAAACTTTTTACGCCCATCTGGGCCGCATTTCCGTTAAGCCCGGACAAAGGATAAATGCCGGCGATAAAGTGGGAACATGTGGCAATACGGGACATTCAAGAGGGTACCACCTGCATCTTGAAATGAGATTCAAGGGAGTAAGCATCAATCCGGCTCACCTTATCTCTGTAGAACAGAACAAATTATTGTACAGCACCGTCCAGTTAAGAAGGATCGATGAAAGGTTCTTTGTTTTCACCGATGGAGCTGTTCTTTACAAGGTCCGCCGTGGCGATTATCTACACAAGATCGCAATGGAATTCGGCACTACCGTTAAAAGTATTAAAGCACATAACGATATACCCAGGACCGGTTACCTGAAAATAGGGCAGACTCTTTGTATTTATCCGTGATTATAAGCTTCCTTTGTCTGTGGTCTTTGGTCATAGCAGCGGGTCTGGTTGTAGGTCTGGGTCTTTGGTAGACTACAACTATAACGGCTGCAAATTCGCAGAATGCAGCGCAGCATGTAAAACCTATGGCGTGAGCATCCCCACCATGACCAAGACCACGGACCAAACCCGCAGCCAAGACCTTCAACCAAGACATTTCAAAATTGTTAATCCCGTTTTTGTTGACAGCATTTATTCTTCATCTTATTTTTTTAACTTTGCCCTTAAATAAATTTAATTTATGCCGGGATATAAAAGAATACTGCTTAAACTTAGCGGCGAGTCTCTTGCCGGAAAAGGGAATCATGGCATTGATACCGGAAAGCTTCACGAATATGCAGAACAGGTTGTAGCCCTTGCCAAAAAAGGCGTACAGGTTGCAATAGTGATCGGCGGCGGCAATATCTTCCGTGGTCTTTCAGGAGTAAGCAAAGGTTTCGATAGGGTTAAGGGCGACCAGATGGGAATGCTCGCAACCGTTATAAATAGTCTTGCTTTAGAAGCAGGTATTGTTGCAGCAGGAGGAAAGGCTCGTGTTTTTACAGCGGTCCGCATGGAACCGGTTGGTGAAATTTATAAGACCGACAATGTGATATCAAGCCTGCGTAACGGCGAAGTCGCAATTCTTGCAGGAGGAACCGGCAACCCGTTCTTTACCACCGACACAGCCTCTGCCCTTCGCGCAGTCGAGATCAAGGCCGATGTCCTTTTTAAAGGCACCCGCGTTGACGGCGTTTACGACTGCGACCCCGAAAAAAATCCCCGTGCAAAAAAGTTCAACACCATTACTTTTGACGAAGCTTATCGTCTTGGTTTAAAAATAATGGACCTGACAGCTTTCACATTATGTAAGGAAAATAACATGCCCATCCTGGTTTTTAATATGGACAAACCCGGAACACTCATAAAGGCTGCAGCCCAAACCAAAGGAACAGGAACAATTGTAAAACTTAAATAGTCAGTTATATGAGCGAAGAAGTTCAATTATACATGGAAGACGCCAAAGAAAGAATGGACAAGGCGATCAAGCACCTCGAAAGCGAACTGCTAAAAGTGCGTGCAGGAAAAGCTTCACCTGTAATGCTGGACCCTGTTTTTGTCGACTATTACGGCGTAAGGACTCCGCTGGCACAGGTTGCGAACATCAACACACCCGATGCAAAGACGATAGTTGTACAGCCGTGGGACAAGACCATGATAGAGCCTGTTGAAAAAGCAATAATGGCTGCAAACCTGGGCTTCAATCCCATAAACAACGGTGACATACTTCGCATAATCGTCCCCCCTCTTACCGAAGAAAGGCGCAGGCAACTAGCCAAACAGGTACACGGGGAAGGTGAAAACACCAAGGTCGGCATCAGAAATATCCGCCGTGATGTTAACGAAGCACTAAAAAAACTCAAGAAAGAAGGCATACCCGAAGATGAAGTAAAAGATGCCGAAGAGAAGATCCAGAAAAT
>CAZEWB010000703.1:0-2620 GCA_964515655.1 uncultured Bacteroidales bacterium | reverse complement strand
TTCCTATACTTGGCTTCCGTATCGGGAATTTTGCATATATCACCGATGTGAATAAAATTCCTGAAAGTGAATTTGCAAAGCTCGAAAACCTTGATGTGCTTGTCCTGAATGCCCTGAGGATAAAAAAACATATTTCGCATTTTTGCCTCGAAGAAGCAGTTGATACTGCTAAAACAATAAAAGCACATAAAACATACTTTACACATATCAGCCATCTCATGGGCTTTCACAAAAACGTGAACCCTCAGCTGCCTGCCGGAATGAAACTGGCATTCGATGGCCTGAAAATATCAATTCCCGAATGAAGATTTATTTTGTAGATTTTATTGCTGCTGAAGCCGGCATCTTAAATAAACAGATCGTTGCTTCAGTAAAACTGTTCGACGATGGCAATACCGTCCCTTTTATCAGCCGTTACCGTAAAGAAGTAACAGGGAACCTTGATGAAGAAAAACTTTTTCTGATCGAAAAATATCTTAAGCAATATAATGAATTAGAAGAGCGAAAGGTCACGGTATTAAATACGATTTCCGAACTTGGCAAACTTACACCCGAACTGAAAGAACAGATCGAGAAAACATGCGACAGTACTTTACTCGAAGACCTTTATCTGCCATATAAACCAAAGCGCAAGACACGTGCATCCACAGCACGCGAGAACGGACTGGAACCTCTTGCACTGACAATTCTTGAACAGAAAAATATTGATGCAGAGCAGGCAGCAGAAAAATATATAAACGATGTTTTTTCCGGTACAGAAAAAGTCCTTCAGGGGGCAAGGGATATAATTGCTGAAATGATCTCCGAGGATTCATCTGTCCGTGATATTCTACGGCGTTTATATATAAGGGAAGCGATAATTACAGTAAAAGTCGTAAAGGGTAAAGAAGAAGAAGGAGCCAATTACAGGGATTACTATGCGCATACCGAGCCGGTAACACGCTGCAAATCGCACCGCTTTATGGCGATCCTCCGGGGAGAAAAAGAGGGATTCCTAAAGGTGAAGATATCTGTGGACGACGAAAAGGTACTTCAGATCATCCGCAGAAAATATATCCGCAATAACAGCGAAGCGGCAGAACAGGTCTCACTTGCAACAGAAGAATCATACAAACGTCTTCTGCATCCTTCGATGGAAAATGATACCACGGCATATTACAAAGATGTATCGGGAAACGAAGCGATAAAGGTCTTCAGTTCTAACCTACGGCAACTCCTTATGCTTCCTCCGCTTGGGCCTGCGAGAATACTGGCGCTTGATCCCGGTTACAGATCGGGCTGCAAGGTCGTTTGCCTTGATGATCATGGTTCTTTACTGCATAATCAGACCATATATCCGCATCCTCCGCAGAGCGACAGGGTACTGGCGGGTAAGAAGATCATTACTCTTATCGAGATGTATAAGATCGATGCTATTGCAATAGGCAACGGAACTGCATCGCGCGATACGGAGAACTTCATCAAATCACTTAAGTATAAGAACGACATAAAAGTTTTTGTAGTTGACGAAAGTGGAGCGTCGGTGTATTCTGCTTCGGCAGTTGCTAGAAAAGAATTCCCTGATTACGATGTCACTGTCCGTGGCGCCGTGTCGATTGGCAGAAGGCTTATCGACCCGCTTGCAGAACTCATTAAGATCGATCCTGAAGCAATTGGAGTGGGGCAGTACCAGCATGATGTAAGTTCAAAGCAGCTTAAAGAAGAACTCGGAAATGTCGTTATAAGTTGTGTGAATGCAGTTGGGGTGAACGTTAATACCGCATCCGAAGAACTGCTTAAATACGTGTCAGGGCTGAATACCAAAACTGCTGCGGCATTCATTGATTACCGTAATAAAAAAGGCGGAATAAAGTCTCGTGAAGAATTTAAAAAGGTAAAAGGTATTGGCGATGCGGCTTTTCAGCAATGTGCGGGATTCATTCGTGTGCCTGAATCTGTGAACCCTCTTGACAACACAGCTGTTCATCCCGAAAGCTATCCTGTTGTTCTGAAAATGGCCGGCGACCTGAAAGTTGATACTGCAACTCTTGCAGGAAACAAAGAGATAATTGAACGTATATCTCCTGAAAAATATATAAACAGCCAGACCGGCAAAGAAACGGTAAACGATATAATAAGTGAACTTCGCAAGCAGGGACGGGATCCGCGTGGAAAGCCGAAGATGTTCGCTTTCGATAATACTATAAAGTCAGTTGCTGACCTCAAAGAAGGTATGGTACTTCCTGGTATTGTGACCAACCTGACCAATTTCGGCGTTTTTGTGGATATCGGAATCAAAGTGAACGGCCTTATACATATTCGGAATTATCTGATACGTTCATCACAAACCCTGCCGATGTTGTGAGCCTGCACCAGCCTTTGCAGGTTATGGTAAAATCAATTGATACCGAAAGAAAGAGGATACAACTGACGCTGAAGTTCTGAGATAAAATCCGAAATCCGAAATCCGAATACCGAAGCGGGAGGCCGAAGCATGTCTTCTGACTTCCGTCTTCGGTCTTCCGTCACCTCTGGCGTAAGCAACCTGATTAAAATCTCAGCGCAGCGAATATCAATTTCTAGAACCCAACCCCCAAACACACCCAACACACGCACCACCACCCCAAACACACCCAACACA
>CAZEWB010000702.1:0-2633 GCA_964515655.1 uncultured Bacteroidales bacterium | reverse complement strand
CCTTCCACTTCGTACCTCTGGAACAATGGGGCAACCACACAATCCATTGTTGTCTATGTGCAAGATGATTATTCCGTTACAACAACCGATGCATGCGGAAGCGAGGTTTCCAATACGATTAGTGTAACTGTAAATTCACTTCCTTCTCAGCCCGTAATTACTCCAGGTGGTCCAACTATTTTCTGCGAAGGAACATTTGTAACTTTGACTTCATCTTCAGCCGATGCATATTCCTGGAGCAATGGCGAACATACTCAATCAATAAATGCAAATTTAGGAGGTGATTACTACGTAACCATTACTGACATTAACGGTTGCCAGGCAGTATCTGCAGCCGAAACTGTTACGGCAAACCCGAATCCTGCTACACCGGTCATTACACCAGGCGGAGCGACGGTATTTTGCGACGGAGGCTCTGTAACGCTTACCTGCAGCGCTTCATCTTCCTATTTATGGAGCTCAGGGGTTGTCACTCAATCCATTGTTGTTGATGCAAGCGGAACATTTACTGTAACGATCACGGATGCGAACGGATGCACCGGCGTATCTTCCGCTCTTTCAGTTTCGGAAATTCCAGCACCTGTACAGCCTGTAATTTCTCCAATCGGTTCCCCGGTTATTTGCGATGGACAATCTGTCACTTTATACTCCACATCCGCAGACCAGTATCTATGGAGCAGCGGTGAGACAACCCAATATATCTCTGTTGCAATTACAGGTAATTATACGGTCACTGTAACTTATTCCTGCGGAACGTCGGTTTCGGATGCATTCACCGTTACTGTAAATCCTAATCCTGCAGTTCCTGTAATCACTCCCTCAGGTACTGTGAGTGTATGCACAGGCGACTCTGTAACGCTCACCTGCAGTACGGCAGATCTCTATTACTGGAGTACAGGAGCGAGCACACAAAGCATTGATGCATGGTTATCCGGCGATTATTCAGTTATAGTAACAGATTTAAACGGATGTTCGGCTGCTTCTGCATTAACAACGGTAGTAGTAATTGACCCTTTAAACGGTTTTTCTGCTTCAGGCGCTGTCTTCTATCTTCCGGTTTCTACAGTTGACTTTACTTCCAGCGTAAACGGGACAATTACCGGCTATTTATGGAATTTCGGCGACGGAAGCACTTCAACTGCGGCGAATCCGTCATACACTTATTCAAGCCCGGGTCTGTACTCAGTATCTCTTGCCGTTACTGACGGGAACGGATGTGTTGAATCTTATTCGCTCAATAATTATATATGGATTGAACAGGTATTCAGCACTACTGAAATTATTACTGGTACCACTGATAATCTTTCAGGTGTTTATTTCGATTCACCAAATTATGGCGTTATTACCACTACCACCGGAAATGTTCTTATAACAACCGACGGGGGCATAAGCTGGACCCCATCAACAAATACAGGTATCAGTTATATTACAGGTGTTTCTTTTTACAATGGTTCAATCTATATTTCCGGACCATGGGGTTACATCGCCGTTTCTTATGACAATGGACTGAACTGGTACGATTACAACCTGCTGACCAATACAATTTTCAATGGTTTATATTTTTCTTCGACAGGAGCAGGTTATGCTATTGGAGCCGGCGGTACTATTTACAATTACAATGGAGTTACCTGGATCCCGCAAACTACAGGCATTTCTTATAACTTCAACGCTATCTGGGGATGGGGAACTTATGCCTGGGCCGTTGGAGACAGCGGAACAATATGGGGTTATAACGGCACTTCATGGAATGCGTTGTTCAGTGGCGTCTCATACAATCTGTCAGGTGTTCACTTTATAAATGATTTAATCGGCTATGCGGTCAGCTCAGACGGAATAATCCTCAGCACTGTTGATGGCGGACTGAACTGGAACGAAGTATTCAATGGCATTAACCTGGGATGTTCGCTTACCGGTATCACGGGACCTAATGCTGATACGCTCTGGGCTGTTGGTAATGATGGAATAATCTACCAGACGCTGAATGCCGGCATTTCGTGGGACAGGTATTCCATCGGAAGTCCTCTTGACCTTTCGGGAATTTATTATTCTGATAATATTGCATACATTGCCGGAAAAGATGGCAAATTATATGAATTCGGTTCTCCGATGACACATATCCCGGATAATACCATTAAAGATGAAAGCAAAACGGATGTTTTTGTCTATCCCAATCCTTTTGATAATACTGCCACTGTTAGAATTTCTGCCAATTACAAAATCCAAAATGCTAAAATTGAAATTTATGATTTGTATGGAAAGTCCCTGTTCGTAATTGACAACATCAATACAAATGAGTTTACGATCAGCAGAAATAATTTGCCTGACGGAATGTATTTTTACAGAATCGACAATCAGCAGGGCATTATTGGAACCGGAAAATTGGTTGTAGAATAAAAGATACGGATTATTAGTATTATTGGACTCTGTTGTGGTCCGGGCTGCGAGTCTGGTCTGTGGTTTGGGTCATGGTTGGGCTGCTGGCGCCATAGGTTGTTGCAAATGCACGGTCTTCTGCAAATAGGAAGCTGTAATAGTTGGTGTTTACCAAAAACCACGACCAGTAACCTTACCAAAAACCAAGACCTAAAACCAGACCCGTTGCCCTGACCACAGCCCATGACCGGGGAATTGCA
>CAZEWB010000701.1:0-2637 GCA_964515655.1 uncultured Bacteroidales bacterium | reverse complement strand
CGTTGAAGGTATAGTATGTGAAATACTCATCAGTGCCGATATGATGATAGTAGTCGCAGGCTGTTATCTGTCCCCCGTTCGGGTCGTACAGGTTGGTGGTGGTTGCCCCTGTATTACCCGGATCAAGCCATGGCTGAAGTTTCTGGCTTGCCGAACTTCCGTTCTGATCCCAGTGCATATATATTTTCCCATAATAATCGGGGTCTGATGAGTATTTCACATACTATACCTTCAACGGTCATTGGGGATACTGGACAGGACAAAACGAATACGGGTGGACGGAATATGCAGAGGAGTACAGCGGCCTTATCTACCAGTGGGTCCATGGCGTAAAACTAGCCGTAGCAAAAGCACATGCCGGAAGCGCCGGGGCAACGATTACGATTAATATTTATACCAATGATTTCGGACAACCCGGATCACTGATGTCCTCATGCTATGTCAATATCGCCGATCTTACCAAAGATTACTGGAACTATGTGCAGTTGCCCTCTCCGGTACAGACCGACGGCAGTTTCTTTGTTGCCTACCAGGTGAACTACGTATCCCCTGCCGATACCTTTGCCCTTTACCAGGTCCACGACCGTACCGACGGAGGTACAAATACCGCATGGTACAATGACGGCTCCTACTGGTACCAGTACACAAATGCCGGCCTGAACACATCGCTGGGAATAAGCACCCATGTTTGCAGCACAGATCAGGCTACCGGAACTTTTGTACTGCTTTCACCTATCAATAATATCCAGTCGGTACCCGAAGCGCTAAGCAACGAAAAGGAAATATCCATCTATCCCAATCCTGCCCGCGATGTGATCTCCGTAGATTTCGGGAGCACACCTGACGGTAGTTACCATGTTACGGTCAGCGACCTGTCCGGCAAAACCATGAAGGTTATTAATGGAAATTCACATACGGGTTCAACGATATCCATCGGAATACAGGACCTGAATGCCAGTGTTTATTTTGTCCGACTGGATATAGCGGGACAGCCGACTTTAACAAAAAAGGTAACTGTTATCAGGTAAAATAAGCCCCAAGTCCAAAAATCCAAGCCCCAAGCCTCAAGGGACTGCTCCCTTGGAATTTGAGAAAGAAATAATTAACTTTGTTAAACTGAGAAAGGTTAATATGGAAATAAGATGGCTGCAAAGATTCAGCAACTTTAAAAAAGTATTATTCTTTTTGGATCAAGAGCAAATGGAAATTATTCAGATGGCTCTGATATAGATCTGGCTGTAAAAGCTACCGGTTTAACATACGACGAGCTAATAGAAATTCATTCTGAACTTGACCTTTTAGAGATGATATATAAAATTGATTTGATAGACTATTCAAAGATATCCGATCCGGCTTTAAAGAAGCAAATCGACAAGACCGGTAAGACCATTTATAAAAAAAATAGTTAATCCTAATTTCAATTAAGACCCAAGTCTCAAGCCCAAAGATCCAAGCCCCAAGGGACTGTTCCCTTGGAATTTGGGTTGGTATTTGTTAGTGCCTCTATTAAATCCCAAAAATAAAATTTCAAATATCAAACAAATTCAAATAAAAAAAAATTGAAATTCAAAACGGGTTTTGGATTTTGTGATTGTAATTTTGAAATTGTTTGGATTTTGTTCCTTAGGATTTGGAATTTGGGGCATGAATAAGACCCAAGTCTCAAGAACCAAGAGCCAAGCCCCAGGGGACTGCTCCCTTGGAATTTGAAATTTGGAATTTTGGTCTTGGAATTTATTTTGTGCACTTCACCGAGCAGTTATTGCACCTGCTGAATTCACCGCGCAGCCGTTTATTGATAAGTTCATCATATCTTTCCCGGAGCGGAGCAATGGTTATCTTTTCCAGGACTCCGTGTGCGAACGCATGCAGAAGCATCAGCCGTGCCTCTTTTTCGGGGATCCCTCTTGAGCGCATGTAGAAAAACGCTTCCTTATCAAGTTGACCGACGGTTGCACCATGTGAGCATTTTACATCATCGGCATATATTTCGAGCTGGGGCTTTGTGCGTGCTTTTGCCTCCTGCGAAAGAAGAATGTTGTTGTTCTCCTGATATGCCTGTGTACGTTGTGCGTCTTTTGCTACAAGTATCTTCCCGCTGAAAATTCCCGTTGCCAGATCATCGAGTATTCCCCGGAAGAGTTGTTTGCTTTCGCAGTCGGAACTCTGATGCTGCACATGAATAAAGTTGTCGATCTGCTGCATTTTATCGGCAAGTAATATTCCCGAAGAATCATTGCGGGCATGTTTGCCGTTAAGAGTAACCAGCAGGTTATTGCGGATAAGTCCGCCATGCAGGGTGATGTAATTATTTATCACGTTGCTTTCGGCTTCCTGGCTGACGGCAACCGTTGAGATCTGCACGGAGTTGTTGTGCGAATTTTGCAATTTATAAAACTCGACTTTCGTCCCTGCGCCGGCAAAAATTTCTGTGGCCGAATTCATAATGAACTTCTGTGGCGAAAGGCTGTGGTCGCATATAACCACTTTTGCATGTCCCTCTTTTTCGACAATAATAAGATTATGATTCGAGATAAATTGCTCGCTGTCGTTAAGAGCGATGTTTATTATCTGGATCGGCGTATCGAATTTTATACCTTCCGGAACATACCAAAAAAACCAAACACACCCAACACA
>CAZEWB010000700.1:0-2647 GCA_964515655.1 uncultured Bacteroidales bacterium | reverse complement strand
TGTGTTGGGTGTGTTTGGTTTTGTTTTTACCACAGGTCGCGGGCGCTTATCTCTTTTTGAATTTTAGGATTTGGGGAATTAACCGGGAATTGTTGAATATAAGACATGTTGTCTTTTACAGCCCGCATGAATTCATCGTCGATCTTAACACTTACATTGGCCCCGGTGACTTTTCCCTGGGTCATTTTAGCATCAATAAAGGTTTCGACGTCGGGATGTTTAACAGATATGGATAGCATAAGTGCGCCGCGACGCCCGTCCTGTGCAACTTCACGGGTGGAATTACTGTAACGCTCCATAAACGGTACAACACCGGTTGAACTGAGCGCACTGTTAAGGACCGGACTGCCCGAAGGTCTTATATGTGTGAGGTCGTGTCCCACACCTCCGCGTCTTTTCATCAGCTGTACCTGTTCTTCGTCAACTTTCATAACGGCGCCGTAAGAGTCGGCCTCACCCTCAACACCAATAACAAAACAATTCGAAAGCGACGCTACCTGAAAGTTATTACCAATCCCTGTCATCGGACTTCCCTGAGGTACAATGTATCTGAATTTATAAAGAGTTTCAAAGATATCTTCCTCGCTGAGGGGATTTGCATATTTTTTTTCTATTCTCGCAATCTCTTTTGCTATACGGCGGTGCATATCTTCGGGTGATTTTTCGTAGAGATTCCCGAATGAGTCTTTGAGCGCATATTTGGTTACCCATACTTTTGCTGCCAGTTCATCCCCGTCGAAATAAATACGGGAGGCTTCCATCGCTTCGTTAAAGCTATAAACACAGTTTTTGCTGTCCGAATCTGTTTTTTCTTTCAATGACATCTTGTCCACAAACATTTTTTTTAGTCTTTTTTTTGAAATTCAATTATATAAGTAAATTGGAATTGGAACATGCAAGATAACGTAGAATGAATCGATTTCACTAATCAAATTTTCAACACAATTATCAACAAAATTTTTCTCCTGAGCTTAATCTAAAGAATGTTAGTAAATTATTAATTCAAACTGAAGTAAACATGGTCTGGCCGAAAAATTAATAACAGGACGTATTCATTAAAAGTCAATGTGTAGACGAATTTTCAACATAGCTGTGTTAAAACATTTTTTAGCAGAGGTCTTGATTTTGTTTATGAGTGCCAGCAGGGGACAAAAACATATTGCACGCATTCTGTCACAGTTTAAAACCCTCAATTATTTCATAGTCTATACCAGGAAGTTCTTCGTCTTTCCCCCATGTACAGTTCATGTCAATTGTTGTTTTTGGTGGTTTTTCGAATTTGTCCTCTGTGCTGATGCCTAGTGCCTTGTTCGAATATACCTTGGTCATATATTTTGCCCATATCGGCAATGCCATGTTAGCGCCCTGTCCATAAAGAATACTGTTGAAATGAATACTGCGGTCTTCGCCGCCGACCCAGATACCGGTTGTGAGATAAGGTGTGATACCGACATACCAGCCGTCGGACTGGTTCTGTGTTGTTCCGGTCTTTGCAGCTACATCGGCGAGAATGTTATACTTGTAACGGAGCCTGCAGCTTGTACCGGCCTGAACAACTCCCTCTAAAAGATTAATCATAAGAAAAGCCGTCTCTTCGTTGATGGCTTCCGACCGGGTGGGCTTGAAAGTTGAAATCACATTTCCGTTCTTGTCTTCTATCCTTGTTACAAAAACAGGCTCGGTATAAACGCCTTTGTTGCCGAACGTCGAATATGCCGCCACCATTTCACAAAGGAAAAGGTCGGGAGTGCCAAGACAGATAGCAGGAACAGGATCCAGCTTGCTTTTTATACCAATTTTATGAGCCATGTTGACAACAGCATAAGGATTATAACGTTTCATAAGCCATGCTGAAATGTTATTTACGGAATTTGCAAGACCCCACTTTAACGTTACCATGTGGCCATCCTTTTTTGTTATGTCACTGTTTTTGGGCGTCCACGGAGGACGACCATCGGGAAATTCGAAAGTTACAGGGATGTTGGGAACTTCGTAACATGGCGAAAAGCCTTCAAGCATTGCAAGAACATATAAAAAGGGTTTGAAAGTGGAACCAACCTGTCTCCTGCCGAGTTTAACCATGTCGAACTGGAAGTGCCTGAAATCAATTCCGCCGACATAAGCTCTGACATAGCCGGTTTGTGTTTCCATTGACATAAGAGAAGCTCTCAGGAAGTATTTATAATAACGTATGGAGTCCCATGGCGACATCACCGTATCTTTATCTCCGTTCCACGTAAATACGGCCATCCGTATAGGTTCGTTAAAGTTCTTTCTTATCTCGGTTTCATTCATGCCGCTGTTTTTCAGTATCCGGTATCTTTCAGAGCGCTTCATCGATGAGATCATTATGTCTTCTATCTGTTTTTCCGAAACATCCCATGAGAAAGGCGGCCTTCTTGAATTTTTCTTTTCCTCGAAGAACTTTGGCTGAAGGTCTTCTTTAAGATGAGCGATAAGAGCTTCTTCGGCATACCGCTGCATTCTTGAATCTATGGTTGTGTAAATCCTGAGTCCGTCGCTGTACAGATTGTATGGGGATCCGTCTGCCTTCAGATTTTTATTGCACCAGCCAAACAATGGATTTGTTTCCCATTCCAGTGAGTCATCGGCATATTTCAGCGGGTCGATGTAATTTTTTCTGACC
>CAZEWB010000699.1:0-2650 GCA_964515655.1 uncultured Bacteroidales bacterium | reverse complement strand
ATACTATAGTATTAAAAGATAACGCGGGAAATATTGTAACTACTGTTACTCCATCAATAACAAATTACATTGGAGAGTTTCGTTACAACAATAACGAGATAAAGTTACTTGATACGACACAATTGTATACGCTTGCAACAAAGAGTGGTTTTGAATTGGAAGATACTCCCTATAAAACTATTTCAGAATGGACCGGACAAAGCCCCTTAAGTTTAACGCTTAAGAATGTCAATATGGAGTGGTACGATCTGTATATAAGTTCTGATTCCTTATGGACAATAGGGAGCAATATTGATATAAGCGGCAATATATATGTAGCTGGACTGACAATGCAAACATTGACAAATTCAGATATAGTCCTTATAAAATATTCTCCGACCGGAGAAAGATTATGGGTGAGTTTATTTGATTCGGGTACTGCCACTTACGATGACTCTTATGACATGGATATCGACAGTGAAGGTAATTGCTATATATCTATTTGGTCTGGAAATATTAGTATTGTTCTGATTAAGTATAGTCCAACCGGACAATTATTATGGCAAAGAGCAATTACTAACAGCGGTAATTTAGCATATAATGCAAATCAAATTGAAGTTACTTCAACTAATGATGTTGTCGTTGGGGGAACAGTATCAAATACTACAAATAGTTCATCTGATATTTTTATAGTTTTATATGATAATTCGGGGAACATAAAATGGTTAAAAACATATAACTACAATTACTTTGATAATCTCTCGGACATGAATTTGGATAAAGATGATAATATTATAATAACCGGTTCTACATCATATCAAGTCACTAATTGCATTACAATTAAATATGATATTAATGGGACTTTAATTTGGTCTGGAGTTATTGAGTCTGGTAATTATACAACCGGGGAAAGCATTGCATCTGACATTAATGGCAATGTATATGTTGCAGGATTCTCATATATTAATGGGATTTCACAAGGGATGCTCCTTACTAAGTATGATCCCGCCGGTACGCAGTTATGGCAAAAAACAAATGCTTCAATTACAAATGGCAAACTGATTATTGATAGTGAAGGCAATTTGTATCATGCAGGGACAGGATTGACAGATATCATTATTTCAAAGTACAATTCAAATGGGGATCAGCTATGGTCAAGAGCATATAATGGTATTTACAACGGATATGATGTTGCTCAGCAAATGGCATTAGATAAAGATGACAATGTTTACATAACGGGGTTTGTTAATGTTGTTCCGATACCAGAACAGACAAAATTAAGGGATAATGTAACGTTGAAATACAGTCCATCCGGAGAGCTGTTGTGGGATATGTTGTTTAAAGCGCCATCAATTAGTACAAATGAAGGTAAAGATATAGTAGTAAGTGAAAACAACAATGTCTATGTTACCGGTCGTAGTGGTGTTTCTCAAGCATTTATGCCAACAATAAAATACTCCCAATGCTATTCGTCAGCAGAGTTAAGGTTGGGAAATAGTTCCAATTTCGACAACAACGAATCCGATATCCAGGTAATAAACTTCAATGAAAACACAATAACTGTTTATCCAAACCCATACAAAGACAATACGCTGATTGAACTGGTTTTAAAATCTGATGCCGAAGTGTCACTTGAAGTTTATACGATAACCGGGCAGTGTATTGCAAATGTATATACAGGTCCTGCAATAGTTGGAACTTACAAATACGAGTTCAGTGCAAAGAAACTCGGATACAGCGCCGGAACATATATTCTAAAAGCAACAGTAAACAATGAGGTATCGAGTTATTGGTTGGTTGAGATGAAATAAAAATTAATCCTCTTTGCTGTTTCAGTTATTCACTTTAGTTATATTTGCAATATGATTCACAGCCGGTATTGGATATTATTGCTGCTTGCATTTTCTTATAAGGTAGCTCAATCGCAGATAATATACAACTCCTGCGACAGTTTCAGTATTTCATCCGGCGCTGTCTTTCAGGTTAACGGAGGTTTTTCAAATACTGCTACAGGTGTTGTTTCCAATAATGGCGAAACTACAATACAAGGCAATTTCACTAACTACGGCTCATTTTCTTCGGGTGGCGAGCTGAATATTTCCGGCGATTTTGAGAATTACAACACATTCACACCTCTTACGGGCACTGTTACACTTGACGGCAGCAATCAGGCAATTAAAGGACTTACCGATATTCCTTTCTATAATCTTATCCTTTCAGGAACCGGGATTAAAACTCTGCAACAACATATAAGAATATCAGGACAGTTAGGTCTGGCTAACTTAGAACTGGCAGCAGGCTCCTTTTCTGCAACTGTATTGAATAATTCTGTTTCGGCCATTACGCGCACAACGGGCTTTGTAAGCACGCTGCAAAACGGGAAGTTATACCGTTACACTTCTTCACTTAACACATACCTGTTTCCTCTTGGTTCTTCTGTCGGAACTGCAAGATACAGGCCGGTTGAGATAACCCCGGTATCAGCGGGAGGGTACCAGTATTATGCTGCCTTCCGCAATGTAAATCCATCTGCCGACGGGTTTCCCGTAACATCAAACGACGGCTCGTTCTGTAATCTTAACGATCAGTTCTATCATATTGCAGGAGGCAGCACAGGCACTGAATTCTCTGATATTGCTTTTTACTTCGACAACAGCGCTGACGGCAATTT
>CAZEWB010000698.1:0-2652 GCA_964515655.1 uncultured Bacteroidales bacterium | reverse complement strand
TGTGTTGGGTGTGTTTGGTTTTTGGTTTGGCTAATACTCATTTGCTTAAACTAAGTTCCGAAACTTTCAGCCCTAACTGAGGAAGGTCTCTTTCGGTTATTGTTTTAATAAAAGAGTTATACCAGATAGAACGTATGTCATTCTTTTTTATAAGAAAGGCCTCTGGGAAAGATCCTATTTGCCATAGTTTATTCATTTGATGACCATGAGTTATTTCTTCGATCAGAAAGCCTGTCAGTTCCGCATAGGATACTCTGCCTGCAAGTGATTCGGAACTTAGTTTAAGCAAATGAGTATTAGCCGAACCCAATAAAATAAACCTGCCGGGTTTTCTGTCCTGATCAATTATTCCGCGGAGAACAGGGAAAAGTGCAGGCATACGCTGCACTTCATCAATAATGATGCACTTATCTTTATTTATTTTAAAAAAAATCTCGGGTTCCGACAAACGGGTCACATCGCTGTCCAATTCAAGATCAAGGTATAACGTATCTTTTTTAATTGATCGTATAAGGTCTTTTGCCAGGGTCGTTTTGCCGGTCTGTCTGGCGCCAAGAATTACAACTGAAGGGAAATATTTCAGGTGCTTTAAAATCTCGTATTTTAATATTCTGTTGAAATTCATATTTTCCTGCAAATATACAAATATATTTCATAAATACAGGAATAAAACAAAATATTTTTATAACTAAACGACAACATTATAAATGGGAATTCAAAACCCTGAATCATCTGATAACCGCAAACCGCCCTTCCACCTTCCTTTGCCCCGATGCAAATTCTAGAGTATAAAAGTAAATCCCAGGTTGCAGATCTTTTACATTCAATAAATATTTGTTTTCAGTTGTACTTGTTTTAAGTATAGTTTTTCCTGAAATAATAGTAATACGTATACTGCAGTCAGTGTTTCCCGGAATATCGAAACAGATGTTTTCGCTGACGGGGTTTGGGTATACTGCAATGGCGGGTATTTGATCAACAATATTTTCTGATGAGATCAGATCATACAAAAACCCATCCGACGAACTCACTACTGATTCAAGTCCTGCGTTGTTTATCGACTTAACAGAAAAAAAATACATTTCATCTTCTGTAAGAGAAACCGAACAAAGTCCGGAAGTGTCAGTTTCACTTGTCCATGTGTATATATCATCCAGACCATGGGCGGTGCCAAGTGCAAACATGTAACCGGAGAGTCCGCTATTCGGATCGGATGATGGAATCCAGTATCCGTTAACAGCAGCCGGAACCAGCATTGTATCAATGTCGGTTGAGTTGATGTCTGCAATACCTGTAATAGTTAATGGTGCAGTAAGGTCAATGTTTGTGGCAAGGTTTGTCATCATAAAATTATCTGCATTGTCAATAGCCATTGAATGAATAATGCAGGCCGGGATTGACGGGTTGGGATTTTCTACATTTATCATTTCTCCGGCTCCAACTGTGACATTGGTGACGCTTCCCCTGCTTCTGTAAACCCTGAATTCATCGTACAAAGCATTGCATGCGCCGGTGCGTAGCGAAAGGTATTTTCCTGACATTAACGGCGTGGGATCTGTCCATGTTGTAATGGGTTCGTCGTTCAGATAAGCCGTTACGGTTCCCGATATGGGATTATAAATGACCTTACAGTCGAACCAGTTTGTTTCATCAATAACGCAGGGGTCTTCGGTCATTAATGTGATGACATTGTTTTCCGATTTGTATATCTGGCACAGATCGTAGTCAGCACGGTAATAGATCATGTAAGCATTGTTTCGTTGAACTGCTGTTGCGCTGTCCGCAAAAATATATATACCTGCCCTGCGGTCAGCTCCGCTTCCCGAAAGTTTCATTTTCCAGTGGAAGAGATATGCCGAGGCGCTGTCCTGTTGCAGTGATGTGTATGCGTTGTTCTGTGTCAGCGCTTCGTTGCTCTGGCCAAGTGTTCCGCTGCTGAAGGTCCATGTCGGTTCAACAAGAGTCCAGTCGGGATAAACGGTTTCGTTGAAATTGTTGTACATGAAACCCAGAGCCTGGTTCGCTGTCCAGTTGCTGCCATTAAGTCCGGCAGGAAGCCAGAACAGAGATTGTATTCCCGAACTGTCGGTATCTGTATAGTTCACATCAAAATCATCGGTATGCCAGTTGCCGGTTGCCATTGTTGTTTGAGGTGGAGTAATATCAGGTATGGTATTGATGACATCATTGTAATAACGGGGAATGTAATTGGGCTGAAGATTGGCAACTGTGTATGTATTATAGCCCACGCGCCAGTCGGTACCGGAAGCCGAAGACTCAATGATAAGAAAGGTACCGTTGGTGTTACATGTATGTACGAGTCTTACATGCGAACCGGCATAATTCACAATATCACCCGGAAGCAGTTCTGAATAACTTGCGTAAGCTGTTGAAATATTCGGCAGGGTAGATGTTCCGTATTTGCTTGAGAGACCCCAGGCGCGGGAAACAAAACCGGAACAGTCAACACCAACAGCACAGGCTGAACCGGCGCTTCCGCCGGTTGTATTACAGTCACCGGCCGAAACATCGTCAAGCAATCCCTGATCGAACTGGGTGAGATTCGACCACCCGCCCCACATGTAAGGCAAGGCATTGTGATTACCAACAGTTACCCACGAAGGAGTGACCACAGTTTTTCCGCCGCAGGTA
>CAZEWB010000697.1:232-2655 GCA_964515655.1 uncultured Bacteroidales bacterium | reverse complement strand
TAGCTGATACTGTGGACATCAATTCAGGTGTGTTTTCAGGAAATGTATATCTTGAGAACCATATTACCTGCCCACCACAGAGCTGTTATGTGCCATACGACACTATACTGTTTTCAATAAATGTTGTTCCCGGATTTTTAACAACTGTTACTGCTTTTGAAGCAAGTTGTATAAATACCTGTAATGGTTCAGCTTCTATTGATATGGACCCTGCTATACAAGGGTACACCTTTTTATGGAGTAACAATGCAACTACGGATTCAGTTTCGGGTTTGTGCCCCGGTCAAAGGTATTATGTAACTGTTACAAACAATTTGGGCTGCTCACAGGTTGACAGCGTTTTAATTTCTGCCGCAAACTCAGTTGCACCTGTAGCCATGTTTAATGTTTCCCCCGGCTGTGTTTCTGTTGATGATGGAACTGCATTCCTGAATCATTCATTAGGCGCTATTTCATATTACTGGGATTTTCATGACAGCGGCAATTCTTCCGATGAGAACCCTGTATACCAGTTTACCGATTTCGGCTACCATTGCGTGAGTCTGACAGCATCAAATGGCTGCGGTATTTCACAGTACAGTGATGTAATATATGTGAATCCCGGCGCATGTGCCTGCGACAGTATTGTTCAGTACAATATTACAGATACAACAATTACTTCAACTGTTACTTGGGATTTAAGCGACTATCCTGGCGGCATTGTATTGGTTGAAGGCGATATTACAATAGAAACCGGTGCATCACTTACTATTTTCAATATTACCGTAAGGTTTGGACCTATGGGTAGGATTATTGTCAAAAGAGGTGGCTTACTTGAACTGAATTACGCTACGCTGACCAACCTTGGAACACCTTGTAATTATATGTGGCAGGGCATAGAAGTATGGGGAAAAACAGATGAAGGTTACAGTTCGGTTAACCAGGGTAAGATAAATATCAAGGATTATGTGACAATTGAGAACGCTCATATCGGAGTATTAATGGGCGCAAGGGATATTAATTATGTCTGTATTCAGAATAAATTACTTGCCACTCCACCCTTCAGGTATATTATGGCAGGCGGTAATTTATTTATGTCAGACGCTCCGAAGTTTTTTAAAAACAACGGTATTGATATTAAATACCTTCGCAGGCAGGCTCCTTACGATGCTGCAAACAATAAAATAGTAGAAGCCGATTTTATTTGTACTTCTCTACCTGAAGCTAACTACAACAGCATTACCGGGCAAAATCCTTACCCGAATGACTTTAACCCATGGACAGGTTTTGCAAGCACAACCCAGAGAACAAGCATAGGTATTGACGTTCAGACCCGCAGGAATATTGATATTTATAATTGTAACTTTACTAATAAAGATACTTGTATTAAAATGACCGATACCAAAATAAGGGTATTGGCTCAACAGCAAAATGAATCTGTATTTACAAACTCAGGTTACGGTATTTATTCAAGGAACACTACCTCTAATATATACAACAGGAATGTTATTCAGAACTGTGTATTTACATATATTGATAATGCTGCTATTGCTATTATTGCCGGTAATTACAACAGGATAAATTATAATAAAATTGGCTTGCAATATGCTACTACATTCCCAAATGTACAAACAGGAGTAAATCTATGGGCTTCGTATGGGAACATAGTTACTGAAAATCAATTTTTTTATTGTAGTAATGGGTTATTAGCTGTTCATAACCATTCTGGTTTCATTGGTGGAGCAAGTCCTGATTATGAAGGTAATCAATTCACAAACTGCAAAACATCCATTATTACAGCTTTTGGTAATGAAAACCTGATGTTAAAATGTAACCAACATAATCCTCATCCAAATATTCATCCATTTTCTGTCAACTGGATAAATTATGGTACAACTTATAATGGAAATATATATTCATTGGGCGATCAGGGTACATCTGGTTCATTTACAAATTGCCCTGCGGGTAACAGGTTCAATAACCAACTATTCAGAGAAATATCATCAAGCCATGAATATAGTTACTGGCGTCATAATATATCGCTTTTGCAATTTATACCTAAACCTGTTGATCCTAATATAATTCATGTATATTATGGTACAGCCCCGTGGGTGGATCAGACTGTATCGTGTAAACCATATCCCAACATTAGCCCTCTGCCCCTTCCTGTTGTTATTGACTTTAATATAAGTCCATACAACGTAATTGATAGTTTACAGCATCTGGTTGACACTCTTGAAGCGGTTAAGATCAATATAACAGCCAACCTTGATAAGGGACAAACACAGATGCTGCTTAACGCGATAAACAGTAACATGCCCAAACCAATTCTCACAGGTATGCTTACTAGCCATTCACCGCTTTCTGATACTGTTATTATTGCTTTCCTGACCCGTTTGCATGGCTTTCCTCCACCTGTGTTTACTTTGGTAATGAAACAAAAT
>CAZEWB010000697.1:0-222 GCA_964515655.1 uncultured Bacteroidales bacterium | reverse complement strand
TGGGTGTGTTTGGTGGGTTTTTGGCAGATTCATATTATCACCTTTTTATTATAAACGACTTGAGGGATTGCCACCTGTGTTCAGGAACGAATTACTTGTTCAGGAAAATAACCCTTCTTGTGAAACACCTGCACTTATCGAAAGGAAAATAGCCGAAAAACGTACACTAAAAGCCGATTATACTAACCGTCTTGTCGATATGCTTTGCGACACAATGTATAA
>CAZEWB010000696.1:0-2657 GCA_964515655.1 uncultured Bacteroidales bacterium | reverse complement strand
GGCACAAGCACAATAAAAACCAGAGTTGACAACAGCCCCGTTAAGTATGTGTTCTGCAGTAAATGCAACAGGAAGACTGAAATGCACGATTACCGCTGGCAGGAGTTTTTTACGCTGTTCTTTATCCCGCTGATCCCTGTTGGTGAGAAGGAATATGTAATTACATGTTCAGTCTGCAACAGTTCATACAAAAGAACAAAAATGCAGAGTTCAGCGCCCCCTGTTTCTTCCCGGCAAAAAAAGGAAAAAGTAACAGCCCCTGTGATATGTATTAAATGCGGGGAGGAGTTTTTCCAGATACATACCGAATGTCCATTGTGTCATCACGACAGTGCAGGCCGCGCTGAATGTTCATACTGCCATAAAAAAATAGAACAATTCGAATTTATTAAAAACCATAACCGCTGCCCGCATTGCAATTCTGTTTGTTGAGACAAGTTTTTGCCCCGACATCCAAGGGCAAACGCATCTATATTTATATGACACATTCATTTTCCCATCCATGCAATAATTTTTCTTAAAAAATATTTTGATGCGTTTGCTCTGATGTTCCCTCAATTGTATTAATTGAATTTTTAATGTACATTTGTTGTATAAAAACCTGTCAAAATGAGATTTTATCTGCTTTTATTTGCCATATCTGTATGCGCATGCAATACCAACAATTCAGTAAGTACTAATAATTCTAAAGAAACTGCAGGTGATGCGGACTTTATCAGGACCACCAATTATTCTGTTTTTCCTACTGAACTTACAGACCAGATCATCCATGCGGAGAAATTGTCAAAAGATCTGTACAATGAAGCATATGATATTCTTTTGAATAAAATAACAACTGTTATAATACGGACTAAGAATCGTTTCGTTAATACAGTCATAGATTCCTACAAAGACTCTGTTGTATCAGAAAACATTATTTCAGCAGAAGAAACGGATTCATTATTCAGATCAGACCTTGCAAAATGTTTTTATAACCTCATTGTTACCGAAAACAATTTTGTAATAAATAAAATTGATGATAAAAATTCAGAAATGCGGTTGACCTTAGAAATAAATACTGATGAGGTGATCCGTCTTTACCTGAAAAACGGAGATATTATTTTTCCTGTTTCCGGTAAAAGTATTTCTGACGCTCAGAAAACACAACAGACAATAGATTCATTTAAAAAATTATTTCTCGAAGAACTGGAGCGCTTTGAAAACGAAAATCAGAATTCCGGTGAAGTGAAATATCAGAGATAATAGTCATAATCTGCCTTAAATGCGGAGAAGAGTTCTTTCAGATACATACAGAATGCTCTTTATGCAATTTCAATAACGGAGGTAGCCGAATGCGCATACTGCCATAAAGTAATTGAACAATTCAGTTTTATTAAGAATCCAAACCGATGCCTTTATTGTGATTCCAGCTATTAAAACACCTCATAAACCATCCATTTTTCCTTAAACCTGTTTTTGTCGGTTTTTGCTACACCATTTTCGACAACTACTGACATGTCGCAGTCGTGAACCAGTTCCTGCGAACCCTTCATCTTTCCCTCTTTGGTGGATTGGGAAATTGTTATCAGGGCTGAATCCTTGTATCTTTCACGTAACTTTTTCATCTTTTCAGCATCTATCCTCATGTTGTCGAGACTGTCGATGAAAATGAAGTTATATTTATCGACAGGAATATTATTGACGATATCATCGTAGGTTCTGAGGTCGGCCACGTCCAGAAAATTTGAAATACTGTCATTATTTATGAATTTGTCGCGGAGGGTTTTTGCGAATCCTTCCTCACCGCTTATATACACTACCCTGCCCATGTGCTCTGCAAGATATTTGGCAAACTGAATTGCAAAAGTACTTTTTCCTTCTCCAGGCAAACCGTAAATAATACAGTGAAAGTTCATAGACGGTTCCCCGAATAACTGAAACCATCTTCCAGTAAAACCCAGAATGTCGTAATGCATGTTTGCAAGATCGCTGCTGCTGATTATTTTTGACCCTTCCGGTGTTTTCTGTATGGGCTTTTGCGTTACCAAACGTTTATTAACGTTATCTGATGCCGGGTTAACGTTTAAAAGACGTCTGTTTTCATCATTTTTGATATCATTCTCTATCTGGTGTCCCGATAATGCCGGTTTTTGAACAATTTCCACTTCTTTCTGAATTCTAATTGGTATAGTCTTTAGTTGTTCCTTTAGTTTCTGTAATTTATCCGTTAAAGACGTTTGCTTAACGTTAATATTATTGATTTTATCGTTTATTTCGTCAGTTTCTTTCAAAAACCTCTTTTTTCTATTCTGAAGTGTAATCAGATCAAGTGCAAATCCTCCGGCTCCCGCGATAAAAGCATACTTAATCCCCTTTTCTACTTTCCCTTCATCTTCATTTGCTGAGGCATATCCTCCGACAGCTCCAAGTCCAGCAGCTGGTACTGTCAATTCACCTATTGGAGTGAATTTTTCAGTCTCCAAACGTTTAATTAACGTTAGTTTTTCGTTTTCGAGGGATTTTAAATCGTCTTCGTGCTGCTTTAACTTTCTCCTGACAAAAAAATATTCGTCATTTAATTCCCATACGAGTTTTTTTTGGGACTGTTCAGTTTCAGAGTCGTTTTTTTCCGAACCGACAAGACCTCTTAATTGTCTCCTTTATGGGTTTTAGTATTT
>CAZEWB010000695.1:1603-2660 GCA_964515655.1 uncultured Bacteroidales bacterium | reverse complement strand
TCCACCATCAGCACCAGCCCCTTCAGGTATTCGCCTTCGGGGTGGAAGATGTTAACAGCATGGTCGGGTGGCTGGGTAAGGTGGTGCAGAATCCTTACCTTTTTTCCTGCATTCAATGATGCGGAATATATTGCCGAACGGAAGTCGTCAAAGTTTACTGCCTGTGAACAACTGAATGTAAAAATGATTCCGCCTGAAGAAATTTTCGTCATTACGTCTGCATTCAGGCGCGCGTAGGCCTGCATTGCGTGACTGCGCTGGCTGAGTTGTTTGGCAAATGCAGGAGGGTCAATGATTATAAGATCGTATTCCTTATCAGTTTTTCCGAAGTCTTTGAGTATGTCCATCTGCATTGTGCTGTGCGCGGTGAATCCGTTAAGTTCGGCATTTTTACAGGCCATTTCGAGGGCAGGTTTCGAAGAGTCTATGCTTATTACTTCTTTTGCCCCGCCTGCCATTGCATAAACAGAAAAACCGCCTGTATAACTGAAAAGATTGCATACTTTTTTATCCTTCGCATAGGTTCCCAAAAGTTTTCTGTTTTCGCGCTGGTCGAGAAAGAATCCTGTCTTCTGGCCTTCGGCAAAATTCACGTGGAAGGAGAGTCCGTTTTCTTTAATAATTATCGGATTTTCGCTGTCTCCGGCAAGAAAGCCGTCGTTGGTCAGCATTTCTTTTTTCCCGGGCACGGTTTGCGAACTTTTGTTATAAACTGCTTTTATCTTTGGAAAATCCAATCCGGTAAGCGCGCCTGCAATATCGGGCAGAGAGAGATACATTCCTGCAGAATGAGCCTGTACAACTGCAATGTTATCGTAAATATCAATAATAAGCCCCGGAAGGTAATCGCCTTCGCCGTGAACAAGCCTGAATGCATTTGTGATCTTGTTGTCGAAAAGATTTTTACGTCTTGATGCAGCTGACTCAAGTTTGTTTTTCCAGAATGTTCTGTCAGGAAGTTTATCAGAGTCGCTTATTATTCTTACTACAATACTTCCATTCTGATAAACTTCCTGACAGAACATTCTGAAAAAAAAACCCAAACACACCCAACACA
>CAZEWB010000695.1:0-1593 GCA_964515655.1 uncultured Bacteroidales bacterium | reverse complement strand
GTAAATTGCCTTGCCGGGGCAAAGTAAAATTATGTATTTTTTTTATTAATAATAAAACGCGATTCTGATAGTGGCCGCCTGCAAGGAATTTTCCCGAAGAGTCGCATACAAGGACATAGTCTCCTTCACCTGGGTTCCCTTCAACACTTTTAACTGCTCCCGAAAATATCCAGGGATGATGCCGTAGCAATGGCTTTTCTTTTCCCGGTTTAAGTATGATCTTTTTCATGCGGTTATAATTTACATATTATTGATACGAGGACATTGCCATTCAATTATTACAGTCAGTGTCTTTGGCCACAGATTTCGCAGATTTTCACAGATTTTTCTGTGTAATCTATGTAATCTGTGGCAAAATACGGTGCTTCACATCCAACAGCATTTTTGAAAGCATTAGGAGGATTTTTTTTGTTTTATATATGTGGACATTGCCATTCTATTATTACAGCCTGTGCTTTGTGTCTTTGGCCGCAGATTTCGCAGATTTTCACAGATTATTTTCTTTGTAATCTGTGCAATCTGTGGCAAAAGACAGCACACCACATCCAACAACATTTCTTATTTTTATCATTCCAGATTGGTGTTCTTTTTAATTGCTTATGGATACTTCATTTTCTTTCAGTTTCAGGTAAATAGCCCGCGACACCCATGCGTCAGTAGCAGCATACTGTAATTGTGAAAGTTTAAGGTCATTTGCTTCCCAGTCGGATAAACGCTGTGATTTTGAGATGTAAAAACCCAAAACATTTGCTGTAAGTTTCTTTAAGCTGTTGTCGGTAATTCCAAAGTGACCTGAGTATTCCTGCAGATCAATAAATCCATCGGGTTTGAATTTTGACAATTGCTGCAATTCGCCTATATCCTGTTTAACAGCAACGCCAACTTTGATTATTTTTTTGTTTTCGAGAATATCACACAGTTTTTTTACAAGACCTGTTCTTGAAATACGGAACAGAAAAACTTCGTTATGTGTGGCCAGCTGGAGTAATGCAGGTTTGTTCTTCACTCCTTTTTTAAAAGCGGCCTTACTTTCGGTATCAAAACCAAGCACCCGTTGTTTTTTAAGTTTCGCGAAAACTTCCTGAATCTTACTTTCGTCATCGATCAGAATAATATCTCCCTCGTACAGAAAACGGGGCAGCAATTCCATTTCTTCTTTGGTGATGACTGTTTTAAACTTCATTACGGTATCCCCGGTCTTTTTGTCTCTTCGAAATAATCCAGTCCTTTGTATCAGACGCCCCTTCATCGTTGAATGAATCTTCCCCGGTTTCATTAGAAATGATAGTATGCAGCCCGGTCTGAACATTCAGCACCTTTTTCCCCCAGTATTCAAAAAAAGTATGTTTAAGCCATGCTGCATAGTTTTCCCTTTCCTCTTCGGGAGCCAGACGGTAACTGACGGTGAAATTCTTTATGTCCTGGTAAATGTCTGCAATGAGTTCGGAGATCAGTACATAATGTCCTTCATCATCATTGTTTTCAGGAATAAAAACAGGAATATCGTATTTACGCAGGCATTGTTTTAAAGTCTGCTGGATACCGTAATGAAGTTTAAAACAGTCACCACCAAAACCAAACACACCCAACACA
>CAZEWB010000694.1:978-2663 GCA_964515655.1 uncultured Bacteroidales bacterium | reverse complement strand
GGACGGAACCACCACATGGGCCTTTGCATCTTATCCAGTAACGGCCGGTAATACAACTTTTCTCTGGTCATATGTTAAGGACTACTCCGTAAGCACCGGTAACGACTGTGCATGGCTCGACTTTATAACATTCCCTGCCTTCGGACCGTCGAATGCCCAGATGGACGTTGCCCCGGACAGCACTATCCTTACGATGAATACGGACGAACTGTTCAGTCTCGATATGAGCCTTATGAACACCGGAACCAGCGTGATAATGTATACAATAGAAATTAAAGATGATCTCGGCAACCCGGTATCATGGCTTTCGGCATTGTATCATAACGGCTCACTGAATCCTTCTGCAACAGGAACAATTCCTCTTACCTTCAATACAAACAACATATCACAGGGAATATATACCGGTTCAATAACTGTTACTTATAACAGCACACAGTCTGTTGTGATCCCTGTAGTTCTCACTGTACTTGACATTACAAATGCTGAGATCACTAATGGAGATTCATGGGTAATGGCCTATCCAAACCCATCGTCCGGTCCTGTCAGTTTCCGCTTCGGTGAAAAGTACTCCTTCCCCGCAGATATGGTTATTTACGATATTAACGGGAGGATCACAGACCACATCAGGCTGGAAACCCCGGTTGAAATTCTGAGATGGGATCACGAGTGCAGCGCGGGATTGTATTTCTGGAAAGCAGAGAACGGAATTCAGATATTTTCCGGAAAGATCAGCATAACTGAATAGTTAATTCATGGTTTTCAGTTCGGCACTTTTTCTTGTATGGTTCCTTCCGGTTCTGCTTTGGGTATACTATCTGGTGCCTTATAAAGCCAAAAACATCGTACTTCTTTTATTCAGTGTGGTCTTTTATGCCTGGGGTGCGCCTGTGTTCATCTTCGTCCTGCTGGGAACCACGTTTGTCGATTTTCATTTCGTGCAGTGGATGGCTAAAGCCGTTACTAAACGACGCAAGAACCTTCTTCTGCTCTGCTCGCTCAGCATCAATGTCGGCCTGCTCATCTACCTGAAATATTCCAATTTTCTTATAGATAATATCAACAACATGCTTTCGGCATTCGGCATCGGAGAGATGCCAATGTTGAACATAATCATGCCCATTGGAATATCATTCTATACCTTCGAAACCGTGACCTATGTGGTGGATGTGTACAGGGGAATTCACAAACCGCTGCGGAATTTCTGGGAATACCAGCTTTATATAATTCTTTTTCCCAAACTTATCGCAGGTCCTATAATCCGTTATCATCAGATAGCCGACCAGATAAGCGACAGAAGGAATAACCTTACACTTTCAATGCGGATATCCGGGTTCTGGCGTTTCGCCATCGGTCTCGGAAAAAAAGTTCTGATAGCAAATACCATGAGTGTTTTTGCCGATCAGTTCTTCGATGCCCCTGTCGGTTCGATAGATTGCTTTTCGGCCTGGGCGGGAGTGCTTGCCTATACTTTCCAGATATACTTCGATTTCTCGGGATATTCCGACATGGCAATAGGACTTGGAATGATGCTAGGATTCCGCTTTCCTGAAAACTTCAACAATCCTTATATTTCACAAAGCATCTCGGAGTTCTGGCGAAGATGGCATATTTCCCTTGGCAACTGGATGCGCAACTACCTGTACATTCCACTGGGAGGCAACAACCCACCAAACACACCCAACACA
>CAZEWB010000694.1:0-968 GCA_964515655.1 uncultured Bacteroidales bacterium | reverse complement strand
CTGGGAGGCAACAGGGGCTCGCGCTACAGAGTTTTCTTTAACCTCTGGCTTGTCTTTCTTATCTCCGGATTATGGCACGGCGCTTCGTGGATATTCGTCATCTGGGGAGCCTATCACGGTTTGTTCCTTATATTGGACAGACTCTTCCTTGAAAAATGGCTTCGCAGGATAGGGAAAATTCCCGCAATTGCTTTTACATTCCTGGTAACTATTCTGGGGTGGGTACTTTTCAGATCAGCTGACCTTGATCAGGCGACTTCAATCTGGAAAGCAATGTTCAGTTTCGGCGCTACGGCAAATTCATGGTACCTGCCTCTCAATTATTATATCATATCCGCTGTTGCGATCTTCTTTTCGTTCTTCTGCATAACAAAGTATACCACCGGCCTGAGCGAAAAGTTATTTTCCGAGATCAAGTCCTTCCCTATAATGGTTGGCGCAACTGTTGCAGGACTATTGCTTTTCTTTATTGCTCTGGGCAATCTTTTGACTTCTGATGTAAACCCGTTTATATATTTCAGGTTCTGAGATGAAAAATCTGTTATACATATTACTTGTACTTATCCTTTCCATACCGGGAATACTTGGAATAACATGCCTTTATGAAGAAAAGCCTCTTCACGGGGATATCACCAAGAATAATCTGTTCTCCCCGATGGATTTCTGCCGGGACATCTGGTTCGAAGGAAGTTTCCAGAAAGGAATGGAAAAGTCGGCAGCAGCCGGGACAGGTGCAAGGAACTTCCTTGTACGCGTGGCAAATCAACTGAATTATTATCTGCTAAGGACAACGGACAATAAATCTGTTGTGATAGGTAAAGAAAATTGCCTGTACGAAAAAGGATATGTCACGGCATACTCAGGCAGGAATTTCTGCGGAGAGTATTTCATCACTCATGCCATTGACGATTTTAAGAAGTTGCAACAGATACTTAAAGAGAAGTTTGGTGCAGACCTGGTACTTGTCT
>CAZEWB010000693.1:0-2677 GCA_964515655.1 uncultured Bacteroidales bacterium | reverse complement strand
CTTTTCATTATAATAATATATACATTCCTTTATCCGCTGCAGGACATCATATTCGTAAAGTTTGTTGAGTGTAGAGATGAATCCGTCGGGGATCATATCTTTCAATGTATCGTCATTTTCGAAAAATTCGATGACGTGCCCCATGTGAATAAATGTATTGTTACAATAATACCTGTTAAGGAAATCGTTGAAAATATTCAGCGACATCCTTCCCGAAACCCCCTTATTGCCTTCATTCTCAGTTTCGCTTATCAGTTCTTTTCTTACAGGGCGTGTGAACGATTTTACATCTTCGGGAGCCAGCCAGGCGGGAATTCGGCCCGCATACAGTTCCATCTTAAGAAGCATCAGGTTTTTATCAATGTATCTCCTGTACTTTTCCTTGTTCTTAAGCCAGTTTTCGAGCACATATGACTCTTTATCAAGACGGGTTGCAATAATTATCTTGGCGAAATTCGATAAGACCCTGGGCAGAAACTTATCTTCGACCTCATCACCGAATTTGTTCTTCAGGATCTTGCACTCAATATTGTAATCCAGCACATAAGGTATCTTGACAGTAATGACCCTGTCGCGGAACGACTGAATGTCATCGTAGTGTTTCTTGTCCTCAGGATTGATAAGTCCTACAAGGAAGCTGCGGATACGTTCCTCGGTATGCTCCACTTTGTGTACCCCGTCACTTATTATTCCGTGCAGGCTTTTTAACCGCTGGATGTTATTTTCCTTGATATCCATCAACGCATAAATTCCGTTGTTTGTATATGAAAGGTGGGAGTACACATAGCGGATCTCATCGCTTTTGAATAATTCGTTAATAAGATTCTGAATTGTGGGATTGGTTATTGGCTTCGGGTTGAAATCATCGCCGGGATTATAAATACTGATGCCCTTTCCGAACTGGCGGTCGAAAGATACCTTTCGCGCGTAGACCATAGAAAATACTTCGAGAGGGTCGCCCGTAATATCAAGAAGCTGATTAAAAAGTGAACTGCAGATACTGCATGGAGTATCTTTGAAAACCCATTCGTATTCCTTGCTGTGGAAAAGTTCATGTTTGAACTTTCTGTCAGTGATCAGTTCATCAAGGAATTTTCGTCTTAATTCGATTGGTATCAGTGTTATCGGGTTGTCATTACTGGGACAGGAAATATTAACATACTGTGCGGTTTCGATAGTCTGTGAAACCTCCGATACAAAATCAGGATATTCAGGATCATAATGTTTGGAAGTAACTATCTTTTTCGATGTGTGTATCTTCGAAGGATCAAGGCGCCAGTGTACCTTATAAGCACTGCCTTCGTTTTTATGTGCGTATTGTTCGAATTTTGAAAGAAGAATATTCAGAAAGGTGCTTTTTCCGCTTCCCGGAGGACCTTCGAAGAGATAAATATGGTTGTTCTGAGTCCCCTTTTTCATGTTCTCCACTAGATCCATAAGGCGGTTGGCAAATAAACGGTCGGCAAAAAAAGGTTCGCTGCACTTTTCTTCGAAGATCTTTGATGTATCGTAATTAAGGAATCCGGCATGTTCACCAGTGATAGGATAGTCGTCAGTTCCTTCAGGAATATAGTAGTTCACCATATCATAGAACAACTGGAAAATGTTTCGGAAAACTAATTGCGGTTCCGAAGCAGACATATGCAGCCAGTCGTTGAACGACAGCGGAAAACGACTTTCGCTCTGCCTTATCTCGTTGCTGAGCATGAACAAAGATTCCAGCTTTTTTGCACGTTTTTTAACGTTTTCGATATTTTCGACCTTTTTCTTCTTTTTATCCATTTTTCGGAATTACTTTCGATACTTTTTTGTTTTTACATGAATACAGGACTTCACGATAAGTGTACCCGATAACGTTATTGTCATCTTTCTGGGGAATTATTTCTGTTGTTTCGAGTTTTACTTCGTTTCCCCAGAGATATTCAAGTCCTACAAGTACATCCGGAATATAATCGGGATGTATCTGCTTACTTTCGAAATGATGTACAAGATACAAACGTTTGTCGGTGGTGAGTTCCTTATGAACAGTGATATGGGGCGGGTGATACAGACTCTCTAACAGCATCTGTTTGTAATCTGCAGCCTTTCGACTTTTAATATAGTATTCAATAATACCTTTCTGTTCATCCAAACGTTTGCCGACAACGAAAAGGTTGTACTTATCCACGAAGTCCTGATCGACGAAGGTATTTATGAACATGAAGTCGGAAAAATTCTCACGTATACTGAAGATCGTCTCTTTTCCCTTACCTGTATTATCATTATAAGAATTTCGTTGTTCAATATTTTTGATCTTTTCGAAATACCACGATAGTTTTCCCTTATCGGCAAGTTCTTCAATATATTCATACAACCTCAGGCCAATAGCGTAAGGATTAAGCCCTATGCGGCTTATGGATGTGACTCCGGCGTTAAGGTGTGCGTAGTCCGACTCAAATCCGCTTATACGGTTGTCTGTTCTGAAGAGATTGTCGTGCCAGTAACTTGCCCAGCCTTCGTTGGCTATCTTGGTACGGATCTGAGGTGAAAAATACTGAGCATTACTATGAATGATAGTTAAAATGCTTTTCATCCATTGGTTGTCGTTCTTACGCAAGAAAGGGGAATTATCACGTATAAAGAGCAGTACATCGTGCCAGGGATTATCGTCTGTTTCGTATTTTTCGAGTTCGGCCTG
>CAZEWB010000692.1:0-2687 GCA_964515655.1 uncultured Bacteroidales bacterium | reverse complement strand
TGTGTTGGGTGTGTTTGGGTTGTTGGTGCTATACAACCATAAGGGTAATGAATAAGGTATCTTAATCGTTTTTCAAGATTCATTGGCATGATGGATGACACCTCAATCATACCATTGTTAGTACCTGCTATACCCGGCAACATAAATGACGGATTCCATGAATCACCAGATTGAATAACAGTTTCAATTACATTAGTTACTTTGGGATTTGAATTTCTTACGTTGAGTTCAACGCTGTATTTGGCTGTTTCGTCTCCGCAAACAGCTGCAATATCAACAGTACCGATACCAATACCTTGCGCTGCTTTCATTTCAAATTCAACAATGTCGCTACCCGTTTTATTGAAACGTAAACTCTTTGTTGTTTTGCCAACAGCCACAAGAAGAGAGTTTGATTTAACGGTAACAGAAACATTTTTAATAAATTTTTCCATAGCAAATACTTCAACAGGAAGTTTAAATGTTTCACCCGGACCAATTACCCTTGGCAAAGTGCCAAGTATCATCAATGGTTTTTTAACAGCAACAGTCTTTTCAGCATTCCCATAAGCACCATTATTGTTACCTGCAATTAACATCACTCTTACAGAACCTACATATTGCGGCATCATGAAAGTGTGCGTACTGGATGCTCCTGCCTTCAAGTTGAATGGACCTAAAAATTTGACCATAGGTTTGAAACGATTTGCAGTTTTTCCTGCTTTTGAGCGATCTATATCACCGTCACCTCCAATGCTTAATATGCGTTCAAGTTTACTGCCATATGCTCCAAGCACATAGTCAAATAAATCCCATGTTTTTACACCTAATGCTTCACGAGCATAAAAAACATTCCATGGATCAGGCGTTTTAAAACGAGTTATATCAAGTAATCCTTCGTCAACAATAGCAATCGTATAAGTCATTGCTTTACCTGTTTCTTCTTTTATTGTGATGCTTGCGTTTTGTTCAGGCTTCAGGGTGTTTTTCATGTCAATCACGGGTCTCAGATGTGTATTAGGATCATCTATTAATATAGGTATCACACCATAAAGACGTATTGGCAAGTCATTGACAGTTTGTGAATGAGGTTGTACCAAAGTTACGTAAGCAAATACATTCGGTGCCATCTCTTCTGTAACAGGAATAGTAACAATAGTAAAATTGTTGGTGGTAGCTACCCATTGAGCTTGTAATACCTTTGTGCCTGTCTCTATGCTTACAAGTACTCTTCCACCTGCACTTGACGGGATAGTTAGTTTGATGTTGTCACCTACTATATATTTTTCTTTGTCGCAACTGAATGAAAGCATAGTTACGCCTTCTGATTTGCCATCATGTGAACGGCCTCCCCTGCCCCAGCTTGGCCAATCAACATATACTACTTTACCTGATGAATGACCGCTTTCCATATCTGTAAAGCGTATCAGGTAACGACCCCAGTCCTGAGATGCAATTTTAAAATTAAAGGTATATTTACCGTTTGTTGTTACTGCTTCTACAACTTGTGAAGCCTGGTGGTTCACATCATTTATATAGCTTGAAAGACCTTCATCTGAATTATGCCACCACCATCTCCATTCAACTTTGTATACTTCAATTTTTAATTTATTTGATGGTATTATTTTACCATTCGCAGCTACATTAACAATATTTATAGGGTAGGTTTTATCGGTTTCAAGCATACCTGAGTATTTCTCTCCTTCAGGTACTTCAATGCCTACAAATGAACTGTAAGGATAATAGGGCATGCTGAATTTATCAATACTGAAAGCACCTCCTTCTTCAAATACACGTGTCTGGAAGCTTGCTTTTAGAAGACCTGATGCAGCTTTTTCAACATTAAATTCAGCTTTTACCGTTGCTTTACCATTATCATCTATTTTATCATCAAAGATAGTAAAATCTTCAGAGGTAAATTCACTCGTGGGATCATCAAAGATATAACCCTTGTATTTGTCAAATTTTAAATTAGATTCAGTAAGTGTTACCTTCACATCTGCTTTAAGATTTTTTGCTATTGCTCCATGTAACCATTTCACTTCAAGTATTCCTTCATTTTTTTCTCCTTTTGTTAATTTATCAACTCCAAAACCAAGATTAATCTTAAGTCTGTTAGGCATAATGGTTTCTATTTTTAATGTTTTTGAGAAAACGACTTTGCCAACTTTAATTATAGCACTCCAGTTACCTGTAGGAGCATTTTCGTCGGTGCAAGTAGTAAATCTATAAAAACCATCCATAGGAGTTGTGTTTACTATATGCTTTACTACCTGTCCCTGGGGATTAATAAGGTCAAGAGTAACAGGATGATTTTCAGGCAATGTTTTATTTTTGTCATCAAGAATGAACATAAGGAACAGGGTATCTCCTGGGCGCCAAACACCACGTTCTCCATAAATAAAACCTTTAAGTCCTTTCTGTATTTCTTCACCACTTATATCAAACATGCTTAATGAAAGAGAAGCTCCGTCATTAAGTTTAAGATAACCGCGTTGTTTGTCTTTTTTTGCCACCAGCAGATAAGGAGTTTTTTTAAGTACAGTGCTTGCCATCCCTTTGCTATCGGTTTTCAGTGTTGTCAATAATTGTTGCTGGAAATTATATACTTCCAGTTGAATGCATGAAAGAGGTTCAGTAGTTACAATATCAGTTACAAAAAAACTCCTTATCTGCTGGTACCACAAAAACCAAACACACCCAACACA
>CAZEWB010000691.1:0-2697 GCA_964515655.1 uncultured Bacteroidales bacterium | reverse complement strand
TTATTAATGTAATTTCATCGTATATTATTTATAAGTACAATCCAACAGGTGTACTATATATTTCTACAATAACATTTTTTATAATACTTGCAATATTTTGGTGGATGTTATATAAACAAAGAGCAATTAAAATGATAATAGAGTAGTTTTTAACGGATTTTCCTTTTTCTTGTTTTAGAGATTTTGTTAAAAGTCTTATTGTCAAGGGGGATATCCCTTTGGCGTAAGCAATCTATAAAAAATATCGGCGAAGCGAATATCTATTGAATATCGCGAAACAAAACTTCAAAATCTTTCATTAAACATCCGACATTATCCAATGGTACAACAACGGCGGACCAATGGCATGGCTTTATGGCGGCAATTTCCCATATTGCGACCAGTTGCCAATGAATGTATCTGAAAACGTACAGAGTTCAAGGATTATGGAATCGTCGGTATAAAGTTTATTTCGACGCTTCCATGTCCCTTTATGTCTTCACTTTTCTTTGGCTTTCAATTCGGGGACGATGGAAGGTCGATCATCAGTTTGGTTTTTGAAACAACGCAAGTATCACTGCATTCCTGAAGCAATTGTGAAATGCCTGTTCTCAATACAGGGTGAACAAATTCCGGCGCGATATCACACATTGGCTGCAGTACAAACCTGCGTTCATGTGCATGAGGGTGCGGCAGGGTAAGCCCGGGAACAGATAATTCAATATCATCGTAAAACAGGATGTCGATGTCTATGGTCCTTCCGGAATAGCCCTTTGATTTTTTTCTGATGCGTCCCATCTGTTTTTCAATTTGCAGAATGGTCTTTATAAGGTCCTTTGGACTTAGTCCGGTTTTCAGTTCCACAGCAATATTCAGAAATGTTTCCTTTGTTTCGAATCCCCACGGTTCGGTTTCGTAAACCGGAGATATACGTTCTGTTTTTCCGCAAAGTCCCCTGATTAATACTAATGCCTGTTGCAGAAATAAAAGTTTATCTCCCTGGCTTGATCCAAGAGATAAAAATGAAGTATGCTGCAACATGGCAAAAGATTAGAGTCTCTTCTTTTCTTCTTTTTCGGTGAATGCCTCAACAACGTCGCCAACCTGAATGTCGTTGAAACCGTTAATATTAAGACCACATTCAAGACCCGACAGGACTTCCCTGGCTTCGTCCTTAAAGCGTTTAAGGGAACCGAGATTGCCCGTATATGTTACAATGCCGTCGCGGATAAGACGCACTTTTGCGCTCCTTAATAATTTTCCGTCAGTAACAAGGCAGCCGGCAACCGTACCAACCTTGCCGATATGGAATGTTTCGCGGACTTCGGCAGTACCGATGATCTCTTCCCTGATAACAGGCGAGAGCATCCCTTCCATTGCAAGTTTCAGCTCTTCTATGGCATCGTAGATAACGGAATAAAGTTTTATCTGTATCTGTTCGCGTTCTGCTATCTTACGCGCAGAGACCGAAGGACGAACCTGGAAACCGACAATAACTGCATTTGAAGCAGCCGCCAGCATAACATCAGAATCGGAGATCTGACCTACAGCTTTATGAATTACATTGACTGCAATTTCTTCGTTTGTGAGTTTTATCAGCGAATCGCTTAATGCTTCTATTGAACCGTCAACGTCACCTTTTACAATAACGTTAAGTTCCTTGAATCCGCCTATTGCGATACGTCTGCCGATCTCTTCGAGGGTTACGTGTTTTTGTGTTCTGAGACCCTGTTCGCGCAATATCTGCGAACGTTTGTTCGCAATTTCCTTGGCTTCGTGTTCATCGGCTAAGGAATTAAGAATGTCGCCTGCCTGAGGAGCGCCGTCAATACCGAGGATCTGTACCGGCATCGAAGGACCTGCTTCCTTTATTTTTATATTACGTTCGTTGAACATCGCTTTTACGCGGCCGTAATGGGGACCGGCAACAACAATGTCGCCGATATGAAGTGTACCTTCATGTATAAGGACGGTAGCGACAAAGCCACGACCTTTATCAAGAGATGATTCAAGCACAGTGCCATGAGCAAGCTTATCGGGATTGGCTTTAAGATCAAGCATTTCTGCTTCCAACAGTACTTTTTCAAGCAACAGGTCAACATTTTTACCTGGTTTTGCTGCAATTTCCTGCGACTGATACTTGCCTCCCCAGTCTTCGACGAGATAGTTCATGTTGGCAAGCTGTTCTTTAACGCGTTCGGGGTTTGATTCCGGTTTGTCAATTTTATTGATGGCAAAAACTATTTTAACACCGGCAGCATATGCATGGTTTATCGCTTCTATGGTCTGTGGTTTTACTCCGTCATCAGCAGCAACAACTATTATGGCAACGTCTGTAACTCTTGCGCCGCGGGCACGCATCGCCGTGAATGCTTCATGGCCGGGAGTGTCGAGGAAAGTGATCTTACGTCCGTCATCAAGCATAACATTATATGCTCCGATGTGCTGTGTGATACCTCCGGCTTCACCGGCTACAACGTTTGAGTTGCGGATGAAGTCAAGGAGTTTGGTCTTGCCATGGTCAACGTGACCCATTACTGTAACAATAGGAGGACGGGGTTGAAGGTCTTCGGGATTGTCTGCTTCGGTTTCTATCTTGCCTTCAATTTCATCGGTCGAAAACTCAACTTTAAAACCGAATTCATCCGATACGAAAGTTACCGTGTCAGCGTCAAGACGCTGGTTGATGGCCACCACAAACCAAACACACCCAACACA
>CAZEWB010000690.1:0-2709 GCA_964515655.1 uncultured Bacteroidales bacterium | reverse complement strand
TTTGTCCATAATGTCCGATTTCTTCGTTACTCTTGTCTTGAAAACAGTCATTTACAATAGTAAACTCCTTGGTTTTCAAGACTGCGAAAGCCTCGAACTCGAACATTATGAACCAAACACTATCTTTAATAGAAAGACACTAATTTGGGGAGGCCTTACCTGTTAATGTATATGAAGACCAGCACACAGAGCCGGTAATGTGGGAATTCAACACATTGCCGTATAATCTTTCATCCAGTTCTGCATAAAAAAAGGTCAGGAAAAGCACTGACCTTTTTTTCAATTGTTTTTTAAGATTTTAAAATCTTCCGCGCAAAGAAATAATAAAATTACGTCCCGGTGAAGTTATGCCTGAAGCATAAGTCCTGTAAATTCTGTCGGTGATATTTTCAACACCTGCTGAAACAGAAACATTAGGGTGTATAAAATATGCCACTTTAATGTTGAAAGTCTGCCATGCCGGTGCATAAGGAAGACCGCGGCTGTCCCTGGCAAAAACATAATTATCGGCCCTGTCGGTAAGCGGAAGGTCTTCGTATAAAAGTTTTCCGTTGAAAAGCATATAAGCATCAGCCATCATTTTATTTCGCCTGTAGATCAGGTGTACGGCTCCAAAGGTCGGTGCAACATGATTCTTGGGATAGAATATCAGACTGTCTTCGCTTTGCTCCCTGCCTTTCTGATACGAATACTGTGCATTGACCTCAAAACCATACCCGATCTCGAAGTTAAACCCGGCCTGTATTCCGTAAACATATGCCTTTGCAATGTTCTGCATGGCCATTACCTGACTCATCTCGCCGTCATACGGTGGAAAAGGGATGCTGTCCTGCCCGTTATAAGAATATGGCCTTCTGACAATAGCATCCTGCAGTAAGGTGTAATAAACAGCGAGATCAATCTTAAGCCTGCTTCCGAATACCTTTGCTATTCCCGCTTCTCCGTTATATGCATATTCCGGTTTCAGGTTAGCATTAGGCACAACAACCGATCCCGGCTGGGATTCAAAGACCTTACCTATATCGTCCATATTCGGAGCCCTGAATCCTGTAGAACCATTTATATATATCTTGGTTTTTAAGTTCGGACTGTAAACGAGTCCAAGGCTTCCGTTAAGAGCGCCGTTTGAATTTATGGCCTGTGTAAAAGGGAAGGGGAACATAGATGTGTCGAAGGTTGCCTCAGAATGAAAGTAACTGTACCTCAGACCGGCATTGAGCATTATCCCTTTTGCAAGTTCATGCTTGGCGCCTGTAAAAACACCCATAGTCTGCCAGATCGCTCCATCGGGATAACGTGTGTTTGTGGGCGTTTCCTCTCCTGTTTCGATATTTATACGGCATGCGACAGAACCAACAGTATTTGTAACAAATTCGGCTCCGTAAAACAAGTTGGTCTTTTCGCATAACTTTTTATCAATATCAAGGTTCACCGACATTGCATCTACCGTTTCATTCTGATGACGGATCTTTGAATTACCGAACTTGCGGTCGTGCCTGCTTTCTTCGTAATTCTGCAATGCAGCGGTAAGCCTTATATGATCAGAAACAACAGTCTTGCAATTGAACTGCATACCTATTCGGTTCATCATCCATTTCTGGGGGCCGTAGTACCACTCCGAATAATCAAGTACGCTGTCTTCGTTCGCGTCAAGTATAAGGCGGTCGTATCGCGGAGCATCTGATGTTGCCGAATAGTGGAAAGAATAGTCAGCCTGAAATTTATCGCCTGCTTTAAAAGCTATCTTCTGCATAAAATTCATCTGGCTGTATCCGCTGTTGACCTGCAGCGAAGGATCATCGTTTTTGATTATTGTGTCAACTCCGTTTATCCTGTCCTGATAGTCCGGCCTCAGGTAAAATTCGTTACCTTTTGTTCCTGCCATCAGGTCATCGAAATCAGAATACGTAAACGAAGTTACAAAGGCCAGCTTTTTAAATCCCGCATTCAGATTTACATGACCCGTTTTTTCTTTGTTTGCAGTTGAATATCGTACAAAGGCATTTCCGTTAATTGCAGTTTTGCCGACGCTGTCGGCAAATACAGGTTTGAATGTATGAAAGTCCATTACACCGCCTATAGCATCACTCCCGTACATTACAGAACCCGGACCGAACAGGATTTCTGCTTCATCTATTGATGACGCATCAAGTGATATTACATTTTGCAGATTTCCCGACCTGTAAATTGCATTGTTCATTCTTACTCCGTCAACTACAAGCAGGATACGGTTTGTAGAGAAACCTCTGAGCATTGGCGAACCTCCGGCAAGCTGACTTTTCTGGACATAGGCATAACCGCCTGCACTCAGCACATCGGCTGAAGTCTGGGGATTCAGAAATGTTATGTCTTTTGCCTGTATCTTTTCTATCTTCACAGGGATCTCGGTCTCATTCTCCTCCCAGCGATTTGCTGTAACAACAATTTCGTCGAGCTGAAAATCAGTTTCAACTATCCCTATCCTGAAATTCATTTTTGAAATTTCATCATAACTGTACGACACCAGCTTGTATCCTATGCACCTGAATGAAATACTGTCGGCTGATTTCATTACAGAAATGTCGGCATCTCCTTTTGGATTTGTTACAGTGGCGGTATTATTACTGCCAATAACATGGATACCTGTAAGCGGCTGGAGAGTAGTCTTATCGTACACCCTCACAACCTGGGCATGTGCCCATATCATCATCAGCATAAAAGCTGATAATA
>CAZEWB010000689.1:0-2711 GCA_964515655.1 uncultured Bacteroidales bacterium | reverse complement strand
TGCTTTACCATGTTTGTTTATTGAATATTTGAATTTGTAATTTGTTTGAAATTTGGATCTTGGGTCTTGGAATTTGGGTCTTAAAAAGTTTATGGCTTTTCTATTGCAAAACCCGGGTTCAGTTCTGCCCGCCCATAGGCGCCTGAACATTCTTTGCTTTGCTTTCCAGTTCGGTCTTTCCAAAACGGTAAGTGATACCGAATGTAGCATAACGCGTCAGCCTTTTGTTGCTGTATTCAGATATCAGCGTAGGAGTATTTATTGTGCCTGAGTCTTTCTGCCAGTCGAAAATATCCTGCACTCCCACACGCAACGAAAGTGAACGGTTAAAAAGATCAGCGCTGCCACTCAGGTTTATAAAGCAGACAGCTTCCTGTTCACCCGAAATATTAATTGCGGCCGACCTGTAAATAGTAGTTGCATTGAACCTGAAAATGCCCAGATTAGCCGTTAAAATCAACTTGCCTGAATAATTTATATCCGTTCTGTCAACACTGTAGGCTCCCAGGTCAGCATCAATGTCATAACGGTAGGCATCGAAGTTAAGCATAATACGGTATGCCTGCGAAATGCTGTAATTAAAGGTAAGTTCAGTTCCGGTGAAAATATTACTTCCTGAATTTAAATATGTAGTAAACATTGTATTCCTGTTAAGGAGGCTGTCGAAAACAAGATTTTTATATCTGTTGATCTCATTTTTTGTACGGCGGTGATAAATTGTAAGGTTTACCGAAGAACCTGACCCGAAGAATTTGGCAAAGCCGGCCTCGTACGAATCGGTAAAAGATGGTTTCAGTAAAGGATTTCCTGTATAAACCGATTCTTCATCAAAGTAACTTACAAAGGGACTCATCTGGTAATCGGGATAAGATATACGTCTTGCATAACTCATTGTAATATTATACTGACTCTTTGTAGACCAGGATAAGTGTGCCGTAGGAAACAGATTTCTGTCTTTGTGATATATTATTTTATTTGTAGACCATGATTTTAATCTGAAGTCTCTGACCTCTGACCTGAGTCCGAGCTTATATGTGAACATCCAGAGTGTATCGGAATATGATACATAAGTATTAAAGCTGGTTACATCCTGTTTATAATGGTCGTAGAACAGCGGCACATAAAGCCATTGCTGAGTGGTATAATCAAATGTATCCCTTACCGATTCGCTGTAATTTGTATTGTAAGTGAAATCACATCCTGCTTCTATCATCCTGTTTTTGCCAACGGGGTTTTCGTATTGAATTTCACCGCTGTTCCATGTACCCCCATATTCTTCGTACGACAACGTTCTGCGGTTTTTCCATGGCATTGTATTGTACGATCTTTCGCTCTCAGATGTGTTCTTTCCGTTACCCCAGCTGCTGGAATATGCGTTTATATACAAAATATGACCCTCTTTTTTAAAATTGTGACTGTATGTTAATCCGTAGTTGTAACTTGTATTAGGGTCATTCATGTTATCGCTTTTCCATATTTCCGTTCTGACAAAATATTCATAAGGTGATGGCGTGATCTTACTGAATTCAGCATTGCTGGTTCCTGTAAAACTGTTCAGCCCGCCACCAAACCAGAACTCAATTGTGTTGGTAGTATCAAAATCATACGAACCATATACAGAGGCATAATTCCACTTATTAATATTTTCGTATATGCTTGAACTGACAGAACTGTATAATGTATCACCGTTAGAAAGGGCCGTATTGTCTGACAAGTAATCCGACTTCCATTTGTTGTTGTTATGTGCAACGTATGCATTTAGCGACCATTTGTCTTTTGACCATATAAAGGATACCCATGGGTTATAAGACGGTTGTGTTCCTCCGCTTATTCCGCCGCTTAACAGGAAATTCCGCCTGATCTTTTCTTTAGTCACGATGTTTATTATACCACCTGTGCCTTCGGCGCTGTATTTTGCAGACGGGTTTGTGATAACTTCGATCCTTTCAAGTGAGTTTGCAGGAAGTTGCTGCAAGAATGTTTTTAGTCCTTCGCCGGTTATCCTCGACGGTTTGTCGTTGATCCAGATGGAGACGCTCGAAACACCTCTCAGGGTAATATTTCCTTCCATGTCGACGTATACACCTGGTGCATTCTGAAGGGCGTCTGTTGCAACACCGTTCTGCACGGCAGGGTCCTCAGTTACATTATATATTTTCTTTTCATTTTCGTAATTGTACATCGGCTTTCTTGCAGCAACCAATGCTTCACCCAGAACCTCTGCGCCCTGCGACATTTTAATTGTACCTACATCAGTTTTATTTGAACCTTCATTAACCGACACCGGCAAATAAATAGAACTGTATCCTATATACGAGAACCGTAAAAGAAATATACCTGTATCAACTTTCTCAATTGCAAAATTCCCTTTTTCATCAGAAGTAGTAGCTTTAATAAAGACAGAATCAGATGTATTTAAGAGTGTAATGTTACCGAAAGACATAGCTTCATTTGTCTTCTCATCGATAACCCTTCCTGAAATAGAACTCTGGGCCGCTACATTATAACAAATAAAAATCAGAAAAATTATAATTACAGATCTTGGTAGGAAATTCTTCATGCTGGACGCTGACTTGATTATTCAAAGATTGCAATTATCATTTGAATATTAGCTGACAGTTATTTTATTTAACAATAATTAATGGAGATTAATTGCATGATTTTTGTTAAATAAAATAAAGGTCAACCACAAACCATACACACCCAACACA
>CAZEWB010000688.1:0-2715 GCA_964515655.1 uncultured Bacteroidales bacterium | reverse complement strand
TGTGTTGGGTGTGTTTGGTTGTGGGGTTACTGTTATTGATGCTGTTGTATTCCCGGTGTTGCCCAGGTATGTATTTCCTCCTGTTGCTGTCAACATTGCCACTGAAGCGATCGACCGCCTGCACACTACGGCAAACAGCCACAAACGTATAATGACCATTGAGGTCATGGGTCACAATGCCGGCTGGATAGCGCTGTATTCGGGACTTGCAGGAGGCGGTGACCTTATACTCCTGCCCGAAGTTCCTTATAACGAAGATGTGATGCTTAAATACCTTGATGAAAGGGCCACTGTTCGCAAAGCCTATTCCATCGTTGTTGTTGCAGAAGGCATCCAGACGAAAAACAAGGAAAAAGCAGGAGAGTATATTTCAAAACTCATCAGCGGAAAACTTGGATATGAAACACGTGTTACCGTCCTTGGTTATGTTCAGCGCGGCGGAGCTCCTTCACCGACTGACAGGATACTGGCAACAAGATTCGGAACTCATGGTGCCGAACTTATTCACGAAGAAAAATACGGCCGAATGGTGGCTGTCATCGATAATCAGTTCACTTCCATCCCCCTGACGGACACCTTTGGAAAAACCCGCCTGGTACCACACGATTACCCGATGATAGAAAAAGCACGCAAAATAGGAACATGTTTCGGAGATGTTTGCCCTCCTGCCATATCAGTAATATAATTATCAAATGAAAACTATTGTATTTGTAAGACATTCCAATGCCGAGGACGGAGATTATCATATCAAGGATTTCGACCGTAAACTGACAGTAAAAGGCATAAAGAAGGCCGAAACAATTGCCCGTATGTGTGCCGGCCTTTACCAGGCTGAAAAAACTCTTTTTTATTCGAGTTCTGCACCGCGTGCACTACAGACTGCCGAAGTATTTGCCAAAACCCTTTGTTTTAAAAAGGACAAACTTTTTTCTTCAGAATTCCTCTATTATGGCCTTTCTCCGGAAGAATTACTGACCGACCTTATGCAATATAATAAGTACGACACAATATGGATATTCGGACATAATCCCGAGATAACAGGACTTTATAATTTCTTTTCCAGAAAAGAGATCGTGAATTTTCCCAAATGTATGGTTGCTGCTTTATCTTTTATTATAGATTCATTCGATAAAATCACTGAACATTCAGGTAAATCGATATTTATAGTTAATCCCAAATCAGTATGAAAGGAAAAATAATACCAAAAGAAATTGCATGGCTCGCTTTCAACGAAAGAGTTCTACAGGAAGCTGCCGATAAGAATAATCCTCTCCGGGACAGAATAAATTTTCTTGGAATATATTCGAACAACCTCGACGAATTCTTCAGGGTAAGAGTTGCAACACTGCGAAGAATAGCACAATTCGGAAAAGACACAGAAGAAATAATTGGATACAACCCTGTAAAGACATTAAAAGAAGTTCATTCAATTACTATATCTCAACAGAAACTCTTCGGGCACACGTATCACGGAATACTTGCTGATCTTGAAAAAAACAGGATAAAACTCGTAAACGAAACGCAGTTGAACAAAACCCAGCAGGAATTCCTTAAAACGTATTTCACCAATGATGTACGTCCTTTGTTAATGCCGATAATGATAAACCAGGTAAAGTCCCTTCCGAAGTTACTGGACAACATGGTCTACCTTGCAATTAGCATTCTTTCGGATAATAAAAAACATAACCAGCACGCAATTATTGAGATCCCCACTGATGTCCTCCCAAGGTTTGTTGAAATACCTGCAGACGATAAGTACCGCTATATCATATTCCTTGATGATGTAATAAGATTTGGGTTACGTGATATCTTTCACCTTTTTGATATAAAGGATATTTCGGCTTATACTATAAAGTTTACACGTGATGCCGAGCTGGATATCAACGATGATTTCAGTGAAAGTTACCTGGAAAAACTGACTGAAAGTCTGCGTAAACGGAAAATAGGTGAAGCCGTCCGTTTTATCTACGATAAGAATATGCCGCAGGGACTGTTGAAACTCTTCCTGAAAAAACTTGATATCAAACGGGCAGACAACCTGACGCCAAGCGGCCGTTATCATAATTTCAAGGATTTCCTGAGGTTCCCCGACATGGGTCTTCCTGCAAAAGTGAAATTCATTGCCTCCAGCGTACAATGCCCTTATATTCAATCCGGGAAAAGCACATTCAGCTCAATCAGGAAAAATGATATTTTTCTGTACTTCCCTTTCCATTCCTTTTCTCACTTTATTTATCTGCTCCGTGATGCGAGCATCGACCCGCAGGTTAAAAGCATAAAGATCACTTTATACAGGCTTGCAAAACACTCTTCAGTAATCGATGCCCTTGTAAATGCAGCCCGAAACGGGAAAGAAGTGACCGTGGTGATTGAATTACAGGCGCGTTTTGATGAAGAGGCCAACCTGAACTGGAGCAACCTCCTGCACGAAGAAGGAGTAAAGGTGATTTACGGAGTGCCCGGGCTGAAAGTACATGCCAAACTCTGCCTGATAGAAAGAACTGAAAAGAACAAAAAGGTTCTGTACGGTTGTATCGGCAACGGGAATTTTAATGAGAATACTGCACTCATTTACACCGATGCATTGCTGATAACCCATAACCAGAAAATTACCCGTGAAGTATCTAAAACCTTCAGCTTTCTGATCAAGAATTATCAGATCGAGAATTTCAACCACCTTATACTTTCTCCCTTTTCGAGCCGTAAAAAAATCAT
>CAZEWB010000687.1:0-2721 GCA_964515655.1 uncultured Bacteroidales bacterium | reverse complement strand
AAGGTATACTCCGGGATTATTAACCGGACTTCAGGACAGCAGATATTTATACATGCTTCATTTATTCCTGTTTTCGATAATCTGCTGAAACCGGTCGGGGGGATCGTAATTATTGAAGAGCTTACCGAACTTCAGAATTTCAGGAACCAATATATGGAATGCAAGCAGGGGCTTTGGGATATCCTGCTGAATGCAAGGGAAATTCTGTATAAAGTGAATTGCCGCTCCGGAAAATATGAATATATCAGCGCCTCTCTTACCGATGTGCTTGGATATAGCCCCGATGAGTTTTATAAATTGGGTTCCGAGGAAATAAAAGAAATGCTTCACCCCGAAGACCACGAAAAGTCGAACCAGATAATCGCAAAACTGATAACACCGGAACCCGGTCAGGAAGTAAAGCGTATTATTGATTACAGGATCCGGCATAAAAACGGTTCTTACCGCTGGGTGAGCGATAAGTATACAGTTCTGTTCAGCGATAACGGGGAACCTGCTTATATTTCCGGTAATGTCATTGATATCACCAGTTTTAAAGAGGCTGAGGAAGTTATCAGGAAAACGGCTCAGAGCGAGCACGAAGGCCTGTAAGTCCTGATCCGTGGTGTATTGGCAGATAGCGCAATAATGAATTACAAACTCAGTTCAGTTGTCGGATCCCAGAAAAGTTCCCTGAAAGATACTACACGATCATTTTCAACTTTAATGTTTTCCGCTTCCAGTAATTGCTGCATTTTGCCGGGTGCCGGAAAGTGCATTTTCCCTGTGAGCAGACCATTACGGTTTACCACGCGATGTGCCGGGACAGGAGGTATTGCAATATGGGAAGCATTCATGGCATAACCTACAATTCTAGAGGACTGGCCGGAACCAAGGGCTTTTGCAATAGCCCCGTATGAAGTGACCCTTCCTTTCGGAACTTGTCTTACAATTTCCCAGACAAGTTCGTAAAAATCATTCCTGTTTCGTTTCATATTTTTCGAGCAGGTTTTTTACAACGTCATCGTCAAGTTCTGTAACCGGTTTGTCTTTGTGTAACGAAAAGCGGAGATAAGTGATAGGAATTCCTTTTTCGCGGAACATACTTTCATAAAAAGTCTGGATGTTCAGCAGCTCATGTTCGCATCTTGCCGGTTCTTCGGAATACAGGTCCGTGCTTTTTATTTCTGGTGTAATACCGTTATGTCTCAGCAGCTCCAGAGTGTACTCATAAAGGAAACGACAGTCGGTTTTAAGGTGAATTTTTCCGCCTGCTACAAGAAAACGGTTGTATGAATTAAGAAAGAGGGCAGAGCAGATCCTTTTTTTTGTACGCCTTACTTTTGGCTGAGGGTCGGGAAATGTGATCCAGATTTCGTCAACTTCGTTCTCAGCAAAGAAGGAATTAATGAACTCTATTCGTGTTCTTAGAAACCTGACATTGGGCAGTTTTAATTTTTCGGCAAGGCTGGCTCCAACCCACATCCTTGCTCCTTTGATATCTATGCCAATAAAATTCTTGCCTGTGTATTGCCTTGCGAGTCCTGTGGTATATTCGCCTTTGCCACAGCCGAGTTCAATTACCAAAGGATTTAAGTTGCCGAAGATCTTGTTTTTCCAGGTCCCTTTTATGGGTGAACGGTCATTGAAAGCCTCATCAAAGCCAGGCTGCAAGACATGAGTGAACGTACTCATTTCATCAAAACGCTGTAATTTGCCTTTGACCACTTACTAATATTGAATATAGTTATACAATGCAATCAACTTATATTGGTCATGGTTAATGGTCGTAGCGACAGGTCTGGTATTAAGTCGTGGTCTTTTGTAAACAACAGACAAGGGTATAAAGGTATACGGGTATACGGGTATAAGGTATAACGGGCGCGCAAGGCCAGCGCGACGTATACCCCTATACCCTATACCTCTTTTAATACTCTGAAGTATTCGACACCACAATGACCGGGACCACTGACTTGACCCGCTGCTATGACCTGAGACCAGGACATATTTAATGAGAGTACGTAACATCAATTACTGAATTGTTTCAAGGGTAAGTCCAACGTCGCTTATGTATTCCAGAGGCTCATCGCGCATTGCCTGTTCGATACTGAACGTATATATTCCGGTATCTGGAAAACTAACGTTTTGCCTGTATCCGAGTTTAAGACTTTTAAAATCTCCCAGCCCGCTGCCGTACCATTTACCGCTATTGTCGGAAAGGATGCACTCTACCGTGTCTGTCTTTTTATTTCCGTTTGGATCGCAAATATGTATGAAAAGCCACAGGTTGTTGTATTTGTACAGGGTACTATGTCTTATAATGACAAATGAGTTGTATCCCGCCTTATTGTTGTCGATATGAACGCTGAAGGATGCAGGTTTTGCTTTTTCCCATCCGGCAGTATCTATCTCCCGGTTCTCGCGAAAAAAAGTAGTGCCCGTGCAAGCGGTAAGAAATAAAAGGATTATTAAAAAACTGATGTTACGCATGACTTTTATTTTGACACGATTTACACTAATTATCATTTTAGACACGAATTGCATAAATTTACTCGTATTATCTTTAGACACGAAGTACACGAATTATTAATGAACATTTTTTTCGTGGTAATTCGTGAAATCCGTGTCTATATTTTTCGGGCAAATTCGTGTCAACTTTATTTTTTACATTACATGAGTTATTTATGAGAACCTCATTTTTCTTTTCTGAAATTTCTGGGAGCTTTCTTTTTGCGGCGGTTT
>CAZEWB010000686.1:2449-2722 GCA_964515655.1 uncultured Bacteroidales bacterium | reverse complement strand
CTCGTCTTCAACTGGATCTTCACTTTCATCGCGGATTTCTTCTTCTTCACTGCCCTCTTCGAGGACAGGATTTTCCTCCAGTTCCTTTTTTATACGCTGCTCGAGTTCAAGCGAGGGTATTTCCAGCATCTTGATGAGTTGAATCTGCTGCGGCGACAGTTTCTGGAGAAGTTTCTGTTGGAGTTTCTGGTTTAGCATATCCCCGTTTATTTCAATATAAACGAAGAAACAGGTTAAAATGTTACAAAAACCAAACCAAACACACCCAACACA
>CAZEWB010000686.1:0-2439 GCA_964515655.1 uncultured Bacteroidales bacterium | reverse complement strand
AAAAGGAATCACATCGCGGATATTAGCCATTCCCGTAACAAATAAAATCAGACGCTCGAAGCCCAGCCCGAATCCGCTGTGGGGAGCAGTTCCGAAACGACGGGTGTCGAGATACCACCAGATATCTTTTTCGGGTATGTGCATTTCGCGGATCCGCTGAATAAGTTTGTCGTAATTCTCCTCGCGCTGCGAACCGCCTATGATCTCACCGATCTTAGGAAACAGGACGTCCATTGCTCTCACCGTCTTACCGTCATCATTCTGCTTCATGTAAAAGGCTTTTATTTCGCGCGGATAGTTTACCAGTATCACCGGTTTCTTAAAATGCTCTTCAACAAGGTAGCGTTCATGTTCAGCCTGAAGATCACATCCCCACGAAACAGGGAATTCCCATTTCTTACCGGATTTTTCGAGGATAGATACAGCTTCGGTATAATCAACCCTTGCGAACTTGTTGCCGGTAATAAAACGTAAACGGTTCAGAAGTTCCTTGTCGAACATGTTATTAAGGAAGGTCAGGTCGTCTATGCAACTTTCAAGAGCATAACGGATGAGATACTGCAGGAATTCCTCCGCCAGGTCCATGTTATCGTTAAGATCATAGAATGCCATTTCGGGCTCTATCATCCAGAATTCGGCAAGGTGGCGGGGTGTATTTGAATTTTCGGCACGAAATGTAGGACCGAAAGTATAGATCTCCGACAATGCCAACGCGCCCAGTTCACCTTCGAGCTGACCCGAAACGGTAAGGTTTGTTTCCTTTCCGAAGAAGTCGTTGCTGTAATCGATCTTTCCGTCCTCTGTCTTTGGGATGTTATTAAGGTCTAATGTTGTAACACGAAACATCTGACCTGCACCTTCACAATCACTGCCTGTGATGATAGGAGTGTGCAGATAATAAAAACCTTTATCGTTGTAGAACTTGTGAATCGCATAGCTCATTGCATGACGCAGACGCAGAACAGCGCCAAAGGTATTGGTACGCGGGCGCAGGTGTGCTATCTCGCGCAGGAATTCCATGCCGTGCCCTTTCTTCTGCAGAGGATAAGTATCGGGGTCAGCAGTTCCGTATAACACAAACTCTTTCATCTGTATTTCCACGGACTGGCCGGAACCCTGAGACGGAACAAGTTTGCCAAGGACACGCAGGCATGAACCGGTAGTGACATCTTTCATCTGCTCCTCATTAAAAACCGACATGTCGGCAACAACCTGTATATTATTAATAGTAGAACCATCGTTTATTGCTATAAAACTTACATTCTTGTTTCCGCGGCGTGTACGCACCCAGCCTTCAACAACAACATCTGAATCAACTTTACCTGATGTCAGTAATTCTTTTATTTTCGTCCTCTTCATAAAAAATATTTTGCGGATGCAAAGTTAGTATTTTACCTGTTAATTATAGCTTCGGTTTTGAAATCTTAACCTCTAAATCCGAAATCCGAAGCACGAAATCCGAAGGGTCGCTGACGCCAAAGGTGTCGGAAGACCGAAGTCGGAAGTCCGAAGATTGACTTCCAGCTTCCGTCTCCGGTCTTCTGTCTTCCGTCACCTCAGGCGTAGCAACATATTCAGATCCTCATTCTCCGCTCTCATTCCCGCTCTGTTTTAAACTCTTCCCATCCATTTCCCGATAAATGCAATAAAATCGTCCTTTTTGTTACGGGCAATGCTGAGTTTTTTCCCGTCTGTCATTTCCACGTAGCCACCGTCGGTCCTGTAATGTTTTTTCATGTAATTAAGGTTTATCAGGAATGACTTGTGTATTCTGAAAAAGATATCCCGCGGCAAAAGTTCTTCGATATTGCTGAGGCTCCTGCTCACCATCATCTTTTTGTCATCGGCAAGTACAATATTGCAATAGCTGCGGTCGGCCTCCATATACATTATATCATCAACAGCGATAAATTCAGATCCGTCGGATGCCGGAACAGCAATTTTCCTCACCGCACCGGCACGAATGTTAAGAAGGAGTTCATTAATATCCGGTAGAACTGCATCTTTGGTTTCTTTTCGTCTGATTATCTTTTCAATTGCATTTTTTACTTCTTCAATATCGACCGGTTTAAGGATGTAATCGGCGGCTGAATATTTTATCGCTTTTAATGCATAGTGATTGTATGCCGTAACAAATACGACATCAAAATCCCTCTGGGGAAATGCTGTAAGCACGTCAAACCCGCTGCCGTCGGGCATCTCGATGTCCAGAAAGACAATGTCGGGCTTTTTCTGTTTTATTTCTTCGATCCCGTCGTTAATATTATTTGCCATGCCTGCAACTTCTATTCCCTGGCAATATTCAGTTATCACCATTTCAAGGATCTTTACGGCACGCTGTTCGTCGTCGATTATTACTGCTTTCATCTGTTTAAAAATTTGCACTTTGTTTATTATATGAATCTCTCATAATTGTTTGTCTGTGTCTTTAGCCACAGA
>CAZEWB010000685.1:0-2725 GCA_964515655.1 uncultured Bacteroidales bacterium | reverse complement strand
TGTGTTGGGTGTGTTTGGGTGGGGGTTGTTCAGTTCGAAAAATTATTTATCAATTTCCTTCAATATTTCAGCAGCCCTGCTCTTATACCCGGAATTACCGCGTAACATTTTTTCGAACTGAACTACTGCTTTGGCGGTATTATCTGCTTTTAAGTAGCATAAACCGCTAAACCAAACCGCATCCTCGTAATAAACACATTCAGGATTGTCGCCGATAATCTGAAAATGAACAATTGCCTCACCGAACTGCTGAGTTTCCATGAATGACAAGGCAGTGAAAAACGATGCGGCCATGTAATACTCAGACGTATCTGATATTTTCCCAAAACGATTAATTGCCTCTTTGTATTTTCCGTTTTCATATTCTTTCAAAGCTGTATTAAAATCGTTTTCAGGGCTTACTTCAGTTCCTCTTGAATAAATGCCGCTGTCGACATGCCCGTAATACTTCCGGTACAGATCGTCGTTCGAATATGATTCACAAAATATAAAGTAATACGATACAAAAATCAGTGCGATAAATGAAGCTGCGGCGGCATAAATGATCACAAGTTTTCTGCGTTTCCGCTCAGGGGTCTTATAATTATTTCTGATATTTATAAGCTTCTCCCGCAGTTCCATTGTGTCTTTGTCTGAAAGCACAGCCCGGATCTCTTTCTGCAAACGGTATTCTGCAGCAAGTTCTTCGTTTTCTTTCAGTTCTTTTTCGAACTGTTGCAATTCCCCGCCGGTAAGCTCACCATCGAGGTATTGTTCGATTTTTTCTGTGTGGTCTTCTTTATTCATCGTTTTTAAATTTTTTGTAAACAGGGCTTCCTTTTATAAGTACTTTAAGGTTTTCAAGACACAGGTACTTCTTATTGACAGCTATATTGTAGTATTTGTAACTCATCATATCAGCAATTTCTTTCATCCTCATTTTTTTGAAATAGTATAGTTTCAGAACATCCCTGCATTTTTCATCAAGCGCCCGGAATTTTTCAAGAATTATTTTTTGCAACTGTTCCTGCTGTATTCTGTTGCACATATCTTCATCTGTATCGTCCAGAATATCAGGAAGAAAACCGGAATAAACATATCTGTTCTTTATTCTTACCGAATATTTCCATGTGTTCCTGCAGATAACCGGAAAATAAACGTCAAATCTCTTTTTAAGACTAAAACCACGTTTACTGATGCCATCGTATGTTCTTATTATTGCATCATGCAGCACATCTTCGGCCTCCCTTTCCGTACCTGAGTTTTTTGTTACATAATCAATTACCATCGGCCTGTAATTATTGTATATATACATCAACACCTTTTCGTCCTTTGCTTTTATACCCTCAATTATTTCTATGTCCGAATAAGGCGCTTTCATAAGTAAAGAGTATTTTTTTAAAAAAGATAACCGTCTTTTCCGGATAATTTTATTAACAGGTTTGTAATAACATGAAATACAGAAACAAGCAAATGCGAATTCGCACAAAACTTATTCGTGAAGTTACAGAAAACTTACTGAATTTATCCGCCCGGCATCTGTCTTGTCATTTCAGTATTTTTATATATTGCATATAAGTAAATGCATACCAGATATTTGCAGAAATATTATAATTTATTTTGGTTATGTTTTTGTTTTTTTGACTCTATATATATAGAAAGGGATGGTTTATGACAGCTATTTCACTTACATGAATTGTTCCTGAACCAGAACCAGGAAATAATGAATAATGAAAATTAATTGGAATAACTCAGATATAAATTACCGAACGAGGGCTTGCTACCCTAATCCGGCAAATTGAGCATCCAATTAATTTAAAAAATGACTATGAGCAACAAAAAAAATTCTTACACAAATTAACTCTTTATTGCATAATGCAGGATGTCTGGTGTAAAAGGGATGGTAACCAATAACCTTATTGTCTTTAGTATTAATTTGCCTTAACTTCTTAAAAAAAACAGGAGTAACGGCAACAAAATCTTTTAATTATGAAAAACAAAAAACTTTTAAAAATCTCGTTAAGTGTTGTATTCCTGTTCATTTCTTTGATTGGGTTTTCACAATTACAATTTCAGAGTGGGGGAACTCAGGCATATTGTTTTAATTCAGTACCCGGTGGTACTTTTGTTCTGGAACTTATTAGTGGTGATTGTAGTTCATATTCTTATACCTGGTCTAATATTACAGGTAATGGTTGCGATGCAGGTAACCACCCGCAAACCGCAGCTACTGCTTATCCCACTGTAACTACCACATATACATGCCACAGAGTTTCCCCCGCTTGGGATTATACCTTTACAATTACAGTATATAATCCCCCAGCTTATACTGTACATGGTGGTAGTTGTTGTGCTTATTATGCAGATATTCACTTAAGTTACTCGCAATCTTTTTATAGTAATTATAAGATATATCGGGATGGTAATTATATGGGATCATCTTATGATAAAACTGGAAATTATTGTGAATTGATTTTTCCCGCTATGCCATGGCCTGGTTCATACACAATAAAGGTTATTGATCCTAATGGTTGTGAAAAATGGATGAATGGAAGTGCATCTATAACCCATTATTGTTGCAAGGGAACAACAGGTGTTGAAGAAGAAACATTAGCGCCTAAAGTAAAAATATTTCCTAACCCTAATAGCGGAGGTTTCACTATTGAAAACGAAGATATTGGCGAATATGTATTGTTTAACGAAGTCGGGCAGGAAGTACAACACCAAACCAAACACACCCAACACA
>CAZEWB010000684.1:0-2731 GCA_964515655.1 uncultured Bacteroidales bacterium | reverse complement strand
TACCGGAAATAAATCCGGTTTTTGTATTTCTTGATTTATTTTTCCCCGTATAATACATTGTATTTACAGAATTAACCTTAATCCCGTATAATTCTTCAACCGCAGCCTTAATCTGCAGTTTATTAGCGTTTTTATTCACGATAAAACCATAGGAACTTAACTTCTCGCCTATGGTTGTCATCTTTTCCGTTATAATCGGTTCAATAATAATTTTCATCTTATCAAATTTTCAAAGCGTTTCTAATTTTTAAACATTCCGTCTATTTCTTTAACAGAACTTTCTACAATAATCACACTATTTGCGTTCAATATCTCATATGTATTAAGCGTTGATGCCAATACAATTTTAATATTCTCAATATTACGAGACGACAAATATACATTATTATTTGATTTCGGAAGCACCAGTAATGTCTTTTTATCTTTCAGATTAAAGTTTTCCAGTAATTTTATGCAATTCTTTGTTTTTGGTGTTTCAAAAGAAAAATCTTCCAGAATCTTAATATTATTCTCTTTAAGTTTATAGCTCAAAGCGGATTTGCGTGCAAGCTGTTTTACATTTTTATTAAGTTTAAAACCATAATCTCTGGGTCTTGGTCCAAAAACTCTGGCTCCACCTTTAAACAAAGGGTTTTTTATACTTCCGGCCCTGGCTCCGCCCGTACCTTTTTGCCTTTTAATTTTTCTGGTACTACCCGTAAGATCTGATTTCTCTTTTGCGCTGTGAGTTCCATGCCTCTTATTGGCAAGAATCTGTTTCACATCAAGATAAATAGCATGGTCATTGGGTTCAATGCCATATATGCTATCATCAAGTTTTACTTTTTTAGTGGTTTCGCTACCATCTATTTTATATACAACTAACTCCATCTTTCTATTTTTAGATATGAACCTTTAGGACCAGGGACTGATCCTTTTACTACTAATATATTTTTTTCCTGAATAATTTTCATTATCTGCAGGTTGATCATTTTCGTTCTGTTTCCGCCCATTCTTCCGTGCATACGCATACCCTTAACAACTTTTGACGGGAAAGAAGATGCACCGATGGAACCGGGGTGCCTTGCACGGTTATGCTGTCCGTGTGTGGCATTATTAACACCGCTGAAATTATGACGTCTGACCACTCCCTGAAAACCTTTTCCTTTGGATATGCCAACTACATCAACATATTCTCCTTCAATAAAAACATTAACATCCAGAACCTCTCCGAAACTTTTTCTTTTCTCAAACCTTGTGAACTCGGCCAAGAATTTTTTAGGAGTAGTGTTAGCTTTAGCAAAATGATTTTTCATGGCTTTTGTGGTTTTACTTTCTTTTTTTTCATCATAAGCCAGCTGAATAGCTTCATAGCCTTCTTTTTCCAGTGTTCTTACCTGTGTAACAACACAAGGACCGGCCTGAATAACTGTACACGGCACATTTTTACCAGAAGAATCAAACAAACTGGTCATTCCTATTTTTTTACCTATTAAACCTGACATTTTATATAAAAATTTATATTATTAACTCATCAAACTTTTATTTCCACTTCAACACCGCTTGGCAACTCTAATTTCATCAAAGCATCAATGGTTTTTGCAGTCGAACTGTAAATATCCATCAGCCTTTTATATGTACATAACTGGAACTGTTCCCTTGCTTTTTTATTGACAAAAGGGGATTTTAGCACTGTATAAATCTTTTTATTACTAGGCAAAGGAATAGGTCCGCTAATAATAGCACCTGTTGCTTTAACAGTTTTCACAATCTTTTCTGTCGATTTATCGACCAGATTATGATCGTAAGATTTCAGCTTAATTCTTATCTTCTGACTCATTTATTTTTATTTATTTAAATTTTTATTCCTTTTATTTTAAATACAACTTCTTCCATGATATTACGTGTGGTTTCCGAATAATGTGAAAACTCCAGAGAATAAGTCCCTCTTCCGGATGTAATGCTTCTTAATGAAGTAACATAGCCGAACATTTCGGAAAGCGGCACTTTTGCTTTTATGCACTGTGTATTATTAACCTTTACTTCTATGCCTTCCAGGATACTCCTTCTTCTATTTAAATCACCTGTTACATCTCCTATATATTCTTCGGGGGTAACAACTTCCAGTTTCATTATCGGTTCCAGCAAAACAGGGTTTGCTTTTTTACATGCTTCTTTAAACGCAAGTTTGGCAGCTATTTCAAATGCCAACGGGTCGGAGTCAACATTATGATATGAGCCGTCAAGCAATTTCACTTTCAGATTTTCCAGAGGATAACCTGCCAGAACTCCGTTTGACATAGCCATTCTGAATCCTTTTTCTACTGCAGAAATATATTCTTTAGGAATTTTACCACCCTTTATTTCATTGATAAACTCTAAGCCTTTTACCAATTTATCCGCAGGAGAAACTTCAACCAGTATATCTGCAAATTTTCCCCTTCCTCCTGTCTGTCGTTTATATACTTCCTGATATACAACTGAGGAACTGATAGCTTCTTTATATGCAACCTGCGGGTTACCATAATTACAACCTATATTTAATTCCCTTTTAAGCCTGTCCAGGATTATCTCAAGATGCAGTTCGCCCATCCCGCTGATAATAGTCTGCCCTGTTTCCTCATGTATGCTGACCTTAAAAGTCGGGTCTTCCTCTTCAATTTTTCTCAAAGCTATGTTTAACTTATCAACATCATCCTGAAATTTAGGTTCAACAGCAATATTTATCACAGGGTCAGGGAATGATATAGTC
>CAZEWB010000683.1:258-2732 GCA_964515655.1 uncultured Bacteroidales bacterium | reverse complement strand
TTTCAGCACAAAACGTTCGGAAAATTGCAGCCTACGACAGTGAGTCATCTTACACAAGCGGACTATACTGCATAAGCGATACGGCTGTATACAGGTATAGCTGGTATTACCAGGAATGGATGAATATTCCCGGCAACGGTTTAACGAGGATCAACGATACTACCCGCATTTCGGCAATAGCTGTTTATAATAACAAAATAAGTAACTCCAGTGGGCTCTTTGTTTTTTCCGATTCGGTAGTACTGAACTATAACTGGTATGCGCAGACATGGTTTACGCTGGAAAATACAGGACTTCCCCGCAACATTGACAACAAACCCGATGTTTACGATCTGGCTGTATATGGCGATTCCGGCTCAAGCAGTAACAGCGAAGTCTTTGCACTTACCCACTCTGGTATATACAGGTATATCTGGTGGTATCAGGAATGGTACCAGCTCGAAAACACAGGCCTTGAAGTATCGGCAGGTAATGGGATTCCCGAAACATTCGGGGCGAATGTTTACCCTAATCCTGCAGAGAATCACTCACAGATCGAACTCAGCCTGCCTGAGAACTACTGCGGACAAGTGGAATTCGCATTTTTTGATTTCAATGGGAAACTGATAATGAAAGATGCTATTGAGGCAGGTAAAAGTAAAATCGTTTACGATATTCCTTTAAACAAACTTCCTTCAGGAATTTATTACTGCGAGATAAAAGCAGGGAATGTATTGAAAACAGTGAAGATGGTCAGGATCTGATTATATATTCAAAACTCCTGACTTCTCGCAAAATGAAATACATGAATAGGTCAGGAGTTCTGAGGTCATAGGTTATAAGGTTGAGCAGCTGGTTTGGTCAATGGGCTATTGGTTGAGGTTTTTGACAACTTGTTATTGGTTGCTCGATACTGGTTTCTGGTAACTGGTGGAAGGCTACCGGAAACCAGTAACCAGTAACCAGTAACCAGAAACCAGCCGCCCAACCCATAAACAATTAACAAGAATGCAACAATATATCCCGTTTCAATTATAATTATTTACTTGCCTTTTGTTCTCTTATTAAATACTCTTTCATGTCATCACATATCCGGCTCAATGTTTCATTATCGAAATCAAACCGATAAAAAGCCTTAAATAACTCAATTTTTAATTCAATTTCGTTTAATTCCGGGTTCTTCTGATGTATTTGATTTAAAATTATTTTTCTTGATAATTCTGTCATTTCAAATAATCCCTCAATCCGTTCTCTTAAAGATTTTGAATTGATTATATCAAACTGTTTTTGCCTTATGTGTTTCGGAGTATCATTCATTGTTAAATAAGTTTTATACGTCATTAATAAAAAAATAACCCGCAATTTCATCAATAGTCTACCAAAGATACAAAGTTTTGTGTTAGTTACCTAACGCTATCTTTTAATATTTGAATTTCGGGTTTTACAATTTGTTCCTCCTACTTTTGAATGATCAGTTTCTGATTCCAGGTATAATTATCTGACCTGACCTCCAGCATATATACGCCGTTTTCCAGAGCGCTCAGGTCAATTTCATTTTGATCCCTTATCAGCAATTCTGTTTTTACCAGTGAACCCATAACGTTGTATATCTTTAATACTTGGTCGTTGACATTCAGGTCGATGTATATATTTACAAAGCTGGCTGCAGGATTGGGATACAAATAGGCATCCTCATTTTGATCAATGAGGGCTGTTACAGTAATCAAAAAACAGGAAGATGTGTCTACACACATACCCTGCGATACTTGTACAGCATAATTACCGGGGATCAACGGAGTAAACGACTGATAATATTCACCGAAAACAGGAGAATATCCGTTGTTACAATCAAGCCACTGGTAATTTACGCCTGTAGCCACTGATGTAAGCGTATTACCACTGACTGTAACACTGTCATCAGTGTTATAAACTGTAAGGTAGATCGTAAATATACTGTCACATCCGGAACTTGCCGGAATGGTGTCATAATACGTACCACCTATTGTCCATACAATTCCGCTCGGAGAAGTAAAAGACACACAACTATAAGGATAGATAGTATTAAACTGATCGTAATTCAAAGAAAGATCTATTGTTAAAATACTGTCGCAACCTGAACTGTTCGGGATAATGTCACTGTATGTTCCGCTGCTGTACCATGTAAATAGTCCGCTGGGCGAAGTATAGGAACTTACATTACACAGATGTGCTGTTACAGTAGCATAACTGACGTTGTTTACAAGGATATAATCAGTATATGTCAACGAATCAGTTCCGGCAATATTAGATACGACCAATTTCACTTCGTAGGATCCTGGTGTAGTATAAATAACCATTGGAGTCCTGCTGTTCGATACAGATGGCATTCCACCTGTAAAGGACCATGACCATGTCTCGGCATCAACAGTATTGTCGGTAAATAAAACAGTATCACCCGGACAGATAGTAAGATTATTGGCGGTAAAGTTAACAAGTGGTTTGCCGATTGCCTTTGT
>CAZEWB010000683.1:0-248 GCA_964515655.1 uncultured Bacteroidales bacterium | reverse complement strand
TTTCATGACCTTCGAACTGGTCTTTAAGCCCGTCTGCTGTAGTATCATAAGCTGTCACAGCAATTGTATCGGTAATTAATAATCCTGAAATTGTATCAGCAGTGACATTGCCAGCATCAACATAATTACTGAACGAATATCCCGTAGGAGAGCCGTAATAAATCTTATAACCACCAAGATCAATTTCAGTATTTGCGTCCCAAGTTATCTTTATGTTTCCCACACCCACACCAAACACACCCAACACA
>CAZEWB010000682.1:0-2733 GCA_964515655.1 uncultured Bacteroidales bacterium | reverse complement strand
TCAACTACCAATCAGTTTTCCAGACCCGAGAATCTGGATTTCCCTGTCAACACACCATACGACGATTACCTGTATGTGGCAGATGCTGATAATCACTATGCATTTTTTACCTCTAACCGTGAGACAAACGAAAATAAGATTACGGTTTATAAAATTATCATAGATAAAGATCCTATTCCCCGGCAGTTTGATAACCTTGATGAAGTACAGCAGAAATCATTGCTCGAAGTCAGCACTGCCGATGTGATTCGCAAAGCAGAGGAAAGCAGAACGGGCAATGAAACAAAGACTGAAAATACCCCGGTGATCCTTAGTCAGGAAAGCAGCAAACTTAAATTACCTGCTTTTGAATATACACCTGCAGTAACACAGACCCAGATAGTTGAAGAAGCGGGAAAGGATGTTCAGGCGCTTAAGGAAAAGAGTGATGAATATAAAAAGCAGTCTAATCAGTTATATGCTGTAGCCGATAAAAAGAACAACGAAGCAGAACAAAAAAGGATAGAGTCAGCAAATTTAACTAATGATCTTTACAAATATTCGGATGCCGAAGTGAAAGAGCAGAAAAAAGAGGAGGCATACAAACTGATAGAGGAAGCCGAGAAACTTGAAAAGGAATCGGTACTGGCCTTCAATCTTGCCAATAACCTTGAAAAGAACAATGCCGATCTCAGCAAAGATATCAAGCGTACCGAGAACTTCCAGAGCGCAGTTACAACCTCGGGTAACACTGCTACTACGGAGTCTCTTGTTCAAGGCCCGAACCAGAACAGGGAGAAACTTAATCAGGCGCAGAATAAGTATGTAACCCCCGAAGAAGAGGCCAGTCAAAGACTTACAGAAGCGAATGTCCGTAAAAACGAGCTTGAATATTACAAAAAAGAGAGCGACAAACTTGAAAATGATATAACAAATCTTCAGACCGATATTGATAATATTGAAAAGGAATTATCTTCAGCGCCGCCTGAAAGAAAAGAAGAACTTAGTTCAAACCTTTTTGACAAGCAGGAGCAGGTGGCTGACATGAAGCAAAAGCAGGCTGCAATTACCGAGCCTCTACAGGTATCGGAATCTGATTACAATAATCTTTTAACAGAAGCACAGATATATAATCAGTTGTCCGAAAAACTTTCCGATCCCAATTATATGGCCGATGCAGGCAACATTAACAAAGAAGAACTATCAAAAAAGATATTTGACACAGAACTGCACATCGATGTTGAGTCTGCAAACAATAACCAGGTAGCAGATAATGTCAACCAGAATAATAACCGTAATGTAACAGCGAACAACAACCAGACAACGAATAACAATCAGAATGTAACGGCGAACAACAACCAGACAACGAACAATAATCAGAATGTAACGGCGAACAACAACCAGACAACGAACAATAACCAGAACGTAACAAACAATAATAACCAGAATCTGACTGCGGACAACAATACGGGAGTAAATAACAATCAGGTCACAAATAATAATAACCCTGCCAACAACCAGAATACAGAAAAAACAAATGTCCAGAATGACTTTACTTCCACAAAACTATTACCGGAGAATAAAAATAAAGATTACAGTCCTACACATAACAGTTATCAGGAGGAACTCCTGAATGCCCGTTTCTTCGACAACATGGCAAAGGAGCAGCAAAAACAGCTGGATATTCTAAACCAGATGAACCCGGGCGATCCTTCAGTTGAAAAGGATATAAGCGCTAAGAAAGCTGATCTTGAAAAACAGATCGCTGCAAATAAAGAGAAGTCGCAGCAAAGTAAGGAAAAAGCTTCGCAGCTGACATCAAATCTTTCTCCCGAGGAGGTCTCAGATACTTTGTCGACAGTGAAATATCTTTCCGAAGGTTTTGAGGCAGGAAAGAATATAGAAGAAAATCTGAACGAGGCTCAGGTTACCGAACTTGACAAGATAGATGAACAGAAGGCATACGTGCTCAATACCCACAACACCGTTGTACAGAAACAGAAGATGTATTACGACCTGAAAGTGAGAAAAGAAAGTTCGGGCGACCAGACCATTATTTATAACTCTCAGAAAGAAATTGATAAAATTCTTTTAGATGTTGGAAACATTAATAATGAATATAAGCCAAACCTGAAGATAACATTTAACAATGAATACAATTTTTATAAAATGCTTACCGACAGCAGACGTTTTTGCAGGGAGCCCCTTACAAATACAGCCTCGTCAGTGGAGAAAGAAGCCGGGATTTTGCATGATAAGGCAATAGCAATGATAGATAATGCAGATGTTATCGAAATTTCAATGTTGAGGTTCAAAGAATATGAAAAGGCAGGAGAACTTCATAATTTATCTATAAGTAAGCAGAAATTCGCATTGGAACTTTATGTAAAAGCTTCCGAAGATGCAAAACTGATGGCACAGAATCCTGTAGTCAATAATGATACCACACAGTCGAGGACAATAAAAACAACCCTGGGAGCTGACGAGGAAGAGCAGCTGAAGGCATACTCTAAGGAATCAGGTAAGGCTGACAATATAATCCAGCAGGCCGATACGAAATTAAATGACATTAAGGAACGAAGGGAAAAGGCAGAAAAAACATATTCGCAGAATGAGAAAAAGAGTCTTCTGAAGGGAATTGATAAAGAAGAATTGCAGGCAAAGAACGAAAAAGTTACAGGGCTTGAAAAAATTTCCTATGCCGACAGTAATAAATATAAGGCATAAAATATCAATAATAATAAAATCATCAAT
>CAZEWB010000681.1:0-2737 GCA_964515655.1 uncultured Bacteroidales bacterium | reverse complement strand
CCGGTAGACCTTGTTTGTTACGTTTATGACCATCGTGGTAGAAAATACGATCTAAATAATTTTTCTGACCCCGAAACAGGCTTTATTTCGGTAAAATCGAAGGATGGAAAAGCATTAAAAGCGATGGAACTTCCGGGATTGTGGAACGGGGCAATGGCAAACTGGAATACTGTTTTTGTTGAAGTGCCGCTGATAACTTTCAATCCGGTTAAGACTATAAATGATCTGCTGAGAAAAGAGCATTTGGTGAAGTACCTGTAAGTCCCAAGAACCAAGATCCAAGCCCCAAGAACCAAGGGAAGACTCCCTTGGAATTTGGATCTTGAAATTTGGAATTTGGGACTTGATAAGCCCAAGGATAGTTTAAAGCGGTTAATTATTTTTCAGGAATGTGTCCCATCTTCACTTCTTTGGTCTCTATGTAGCGCTTGTTGTATTTATTGGGTTTGATGTGCAGGGGAATATTTTCAACTATTGATATGCCGTAACCTTCGAGGCCTGCGCGTTTTTTTGGGTTATTGGTAATGAGTTTTATTTTTGTCACCTTAAGGTCATGGAGTATTGAAGCTCCGACGCCAAAATCACGTTCGTCGGGTTTAAAGCCGAGTTTAATGTTGGCCTCAACGGTATCTTTGCCTTCTTCCTGTAGTTTGTAAGCTTCTATTTTGTGAAACAGGCCAATTCCGCGTCCTTCCTGGTTAAGGTAAACGATAATTCCCTTGCCTTCGTTGTCTATCATCTCCATTGCCTTTTGAAGTTGCGGGCCGCAGTCGCATCGCATAGATCCGAATATGTCGCCTGTTATGCATGAAGAGTGGACCCTGACCAGCACGGGTTCATCTTTTTCCCAGGAGCCTTTGATAAGGGCAATATGATCAAGTCCGTTTGATTTCTGACGGTAAGGTATAAGGTTGAATTCACCGTGAATTGTAGGGAGAATAACGCGTGTACCTTTTTCAATGATGCTGTCGGATTTAAGTCTGTACCTGATGAGGTCTGCGATGGAAATAATTTTAAGACCGTATTTTTTTGAAACTTCAACAAGTTGAGGCATGCGGGCCATTGTTCCATCCTCGTTCATTATTTCCACAAGGGCGCCTCCCGGCTTGAGTCCTGCGAGTCTTGCAAGGTCAACAGCGGCTTCGGTATGTCCGGCGCGTCTGAGGACTCCGCGTTCTTTTGCTTTAAGAGGGAAAATATGACCGGGACGTCCAAGTTCTGCCGGCTTTGTTTCATTCGAAACAAGAGCATTTATCGTTTTTGCCCTGTCGGAAGCAGAAATGCCGGTAGTGCAGCCGTTTCCAATGAGGTCAACCGAAACAGTGAATGCCGTTTCGTGCGAAGATGTGTTGTTGGAGACCATCATCGGAAGGTCGAGTTCAGAGCAACGGGACTCAGGAATAGCACAGCATATTAGTCCACGGCCATTAGTAGCCATAAAATTCACCTTCTCGGTAGTGATACCCTGAGCCGCAGTAATAAAATCACCTTCGTTTTCCCTGTCTTCATCGTCAACCACAATAATAATTTTACCATTACGGATCTCGTCAATTGCTTCGGGAATTGTATTTAGTTTAAAGTCTTTCAATTTATGTTTTTTTCAAAATTAAGAAATTAGTCCAGCCTGTACAATGATATTTCTTAGTTTGCATTATGTTCATAGAAACGGATAAGATCTTTGGTGATTTGCCGGATATCGTAATTACGGCGGATAAAATCCATGGCATTCTTTCCGATATTGTCGCACAAAGATTTGTTCGTAAGGGTATTATTGATATGCGTCAAAAAATCATCTGAATTATCTGCTATAAAAATGTTCTGTGTGTTAGTGGTATTGATGCCTTCAGTCCCGATAGAAGTTGTAACGATCGTTTTACCGAGGGCCATTCCTTCAATTACTTTCACCCTCATGCCGCTTCCCGAGAAGAGCGGGGCGATCATAACTGTGTAGCTGTTCATGAAATCATAAGCATTTTCGACTTCACCGTGGTACTCAACACCCGGCTGGTCGATTCTGTTACGCAGCCAGTCTGAGCAGTTCCTTCCTGCGATATGCAGAATCACATCAGGATATTTTTCATGAATATTTTTCCATAGGTTATCGAAGAACCACACAAGTCCTTCCTGATTCGGGGTCCAGTCGAGAGCTCCGATAAAAAACAAACTTGGGAATGCCGCTTTCCTTGGCTGGGGAATTACTTCGGAAAGGTTCACAGCAGCCGGACATACGTGCATAGGTTTATTACATCCGAATGTCCTGAATTCCGAACCGTCACGTGCAGTAATTGGCAATAAGAGATCAGCCTCGTTTATCCATTTTATTTCAAATATTTTAAGTCTGTCAACTAAAACACTAAGATACTTTCGTTTATAAAATGAATGTTCGTTTGCCTTAATCCGGCTCCATATCTCATGTTCAACATTATGGGCACGGTATGCGATCTTTGCCCCGGAATATTTTCTGATGACCGGGATATATGGAGTAACATAAAGGCCTTCGAGTTGTACTACATCAAAAACATTGTTCTTTAATATTTCTATCAGTTTATCACGGAACCTTTTGTCGATAAAACGTACTGCGTTATAAGGCTGGCTGCTGAAGAGAAGATTTGCGATCAGCCCTGTGACCCTCACTGGAGCATCCACATCAGTGGAAAATATCTTCAGATTTTTTTCTCTCCTTCAGGAATATCTTCTATTCTGAAGGAGAAACCAAAAACCAAACACACCCAACACA
>CAZEWB010000680.1:0-2737 GCA_964515655.1 uncultured Bacteroidales bacterium | reverse complement strand
TACGTATTCCAATACTCCTTAAATACTCTCAAATCGAAATATTCCTTATCTTTGTTTAATTGTGTTACAAACTATTGTACAATTATTATCGAAGTCGATTACAATAATCATTACTGCATTATTGTCAGTTTCTTACTTAAATTGTAACTCTCAGGATATAAGTGCAGATTCTATACAAATTGACCCGATTACTTGTGATTATTCAAAAATAGACAGTATTGCAATCAATTTCCCCAAAACATTTAAGTTTAAAGAAATCGAAGAACTATCACATGCGCTTACAAGTAATATTGAAACAGATCATGAAAAATTTCGTGTGTTGTTTCGCTGGGTCACTGAAAACATACAATATAGTTCAGGCAGCAGATCTACAAATCCAAAAAAAATAGCCAAAAAGAAAAAAGCAGTATGTGGTGGTTATTCATCTTTACTGGATGCACTTTGTTTGTATGCCGGTATTGAAACCGTGACCATAAGCGGAAACGCAAAATCTCTACCGGAACACATTCGGGATAATCCTTTAAGATCCCGACATGCCTGGAATGCGGTTAAATTATATGATAAATGGTACCTGGTTGATGCTACATGGGCAGCAGGTGGCTACGACACAAAGAAACATAAATTTTACAAGAGATACGACAATTCATGGTTTTTATCTAAACCCGAGTTTTTTGTGCTTTCTCATTATCCAAAAGAAAAAAAATGGCAATTGTTAAGTACATATTATCCCCGAAGGAAATTTAAAAAGACTCCCGGCTCCTGGTCGGATGTTTTATATTCAGGAGCATATTATATGCAACATGGTAAAGGGAAACTTAAAAATGACTTGAAAATTAGAATCACTACTGAAACTGAAATTGAAAATTGCTATTTGTTGTTTTATTCTGGCATCAAAGCCGGTAACAGATATTTGTTGAATTATATTAAAAAAGAGGGTGGAACTTATTTGATCTCTTATGATTTTAAAAATGAAAACTTTGATAAAAAAGATAAAGGTGCTTGTGTCGTTGTTATAAATGGTGAACCTGTTTGGAATTTCTGGAAATTATAATCGTTAATAAAGAAGAATGTTGTAATTTGCACATTGCAAGTATGGGTGTAATAAATGTAATTACAAACATATTTCAGGAGTTAATGCCCAAAACAATTACTTTTGCTTCTGATATAAAATGCCTTTAAATGTTCAAGTCAATCCTTGTGCTGGAGTCTACCTGGGAGAAGAATTCCCTGAAACCAATTTCTGTATGGCCATTAGTTGAAGGGTTTGCAAATGCAGCTGAACTAAAGGCATTCCATCGCAATTTCAGTGATACTGAATCTTTCAAATACTGGATCAGTATATTCAACAATAAAAAGAACAATTACCCTTCACCGAAATTAATTTATATAGCTGCCCACGGAACATATAACCAGGTCAGTTCAATTGGCAACAATATAAACAGGGACACAATATTCAATACCCTTAAAAAGGCAAAGAACATCGAATACGTACATTTTGGTTCCTGTCTGTTCGGCAACAACGAGAACCTGCAGACTTTGCTTAAAACTGCACGCCACATAAGAATGGCCGCCGGTTATAATGAGTCGGTTGACTGGGTCGACTCCACTGCTTTTGACCTGATGCTGTGGCAGCGGATCTCGACAAGGGAAGAAAATGTTAAAAACAAAAAACTGCAAACGGTAGTAGAAGATTATGTAAATAACGAAGTCGCCGGACTCGCAAAAAAACTGGGCTTCAGGTGCAAGTACAGGTACGGGAAATCTGTAAGGTCCATTAATGTTGAATAAAACGGACTTGGGAATCAGAAATGTTTGGGTTGCTTACGCTATAGGGAGGTCGGGTTTTAAATTTGATATTGATTGATATTCGCTGCGCTAATCGCTTCGCTGATATTTGCTTCGCGATATTTGCTTCGCTATTTAGTTGTTCAATTGTTTAATTGTTCAGGAAAGGTATAGAGGTATAAAGTATAGAGGAAGGCTGGCGCACATTCCAGCGCGCGGGCATGTGCGCCAGAAGAACTTATACCATATACCTTTATACCTGTTCTTGTTTACCAAAGACCAGAACCATAAACCAGGACATGAAACAAATTGAGAAAATGGAATTGCGGGGCAATATTGTTTTTACTTCACCGGACAATCACTACAAAACTCTTTTCTGCCGCACTTTTTGCAGTAAAGGCCGCACCAGACTTTATCGAATTGGGCCATTAGCGGCTCAATGAGTTCAGGTTCGTCTGTTATAAAGCCATTCTCGAAATTCCTGTTGGTCTCGTTCTTTGCGCCCATGCCTGCGCCTGTGAGGTTGGCGCTGCCGCTGTATGCAAACTTACCGTCTATTATTACCATTTTAAAATGCACACGGGGACAGAGCACCCTTTCCATTCCTGCAAATAACCCGGGGTATTTATCAAAGTCCTTACGAAAGGCAGGGCCGGGCTCCTTTGCATGTATCAGGCGGATCTCAACTTTCCGCTTTATCATATCCGACAACACCTCCAGAAAAGGAACCATTCTACCGGACTTTGCAATGTACATGTCCTTAATATCCGCGGTGCCTATCCATATAAATTTCCTTGCCTTAGTAATGTTTTCCAGAATTACTTTTTCGTAGATCTCATTGTCGAAGAGAAGGTGGAACACGGGAGTTAAAATCGTATGGGACAAAGTTAGTGAAAATGGCTAAATACTAATTTGAGGTGTTGAATAAAAAAGTTATTCACATGCAATATAT
>CAZEWB010000679.1:793-2756 GCA_964515655.1 uncultured Bacteroidales bacterium | reverse complement strand
GTGTTGGGTGTGTTTGGGTGTGGTTTGTAAAGGTCATCTTTATGCCCCCAGTACCCGAAACGGTATGTGGTTTTCCATATCTCCTTTATCCCGTCGAACCCCTGCTTAACGGTAAAATGCTCTTTGATGACAGAATAATCATCAAGCACATATCCGTTCTTAAGGGAGTTGGTATAAATCAAAAAAGAAAAGGCAAATATTATAAGCGCCAGAATTTTCAGGCTTTTGCCTTTTTTCGCGGGAGCCAGTGCAGCTTCGGCTTCCTTTTTATGATGTGCGATTTTATCTTTCCTGCTCTTTTTCATGCAGGAAAATTACAAATTATTATTGTAACTCGAAAACGTAAATTATAATCCCACGCTGAACTTCGGGAGCTTTGGGGTCAACATTGAATTTTGCCTGTTTCGCTGCGTCATAGGCAGCTTTTCGCAATTCCTCCGAAGGAGTCGTAGTGCCCTTATAACCCGTATTTGCTTTAATTACTTTCCCTGTCCTGTCGACAAAGATCTCAACAACGACCTTTCCCTGCTGGTTCTTGGCCTGAAGCGGTTCGGGAAGTACTCCTGTAAGTTTTCTGTCTTTAAGTGTAAATAAATTCCCATTTCCTCCATCGCCCGGTCTGTCGCCTGGACCCGGCTCCCCATAGTGATTCTTTGCATTCGGATCGCCGTTAGGATTTCCCTGATCACCGGGCTTATTGGTCTCACCTTCGCTGCCGCCTGAATTACCGCTGTATAATGCCAACGGGTTTACCCTGGGTTCGTTTATCACAGGCTGATTATTGGTCTGAGTGTTGTTATTGACCTGATCCTTGTTATCAGGATTGTTTTTTACGGAAACGGCATCTTCGTAATCCTGGGTCAGAACATTATCATCACTCGACTGGTTGTTGGCAGAAGTCTGGTTATTGGGATTAAACGGGTCGGGGTTCGGATTGTATTTATCCGGCTGGAAATCTCCCATACCTTCATCCGAGAAGCCAAGGTTAACCTCCATACCCGGCCCTCCTCCGGCAGGATATGGAGGTATAGGGGTCTGAATGATGAACAGTATAAGAAAAGTCAATACCAGTCCATGTGATACAAAGGTCATCACAGCAGGGAACCACAAACCGATATTTTGTTTTTCGTTAGTCATGGGTCAGTATTTTATTTGCTTGGTAGCCAAGACCATTTTCACCTGTATCTTTGTGCCTATCTGTAACACGTCCACGAGGTCCTGAACTGACAGACTGCTGTCGAAACGCAGAATTATCGTCGGAGCTTCAAGGCCTTCAATTGCTTTTTTTATCTCCGCTTCGAGATTCTGCAATGGGATCGGCTCATTGTTCAGGTAATAGATCTTGTTCGCATCGACAGACAAAGTGATCTGCATTTTACTGACAGTAGTGGAAGCCGTTGCTTTGGGTAAAAGAAGTTTTATAACGGACGGGTTCACAAGAGTTGAAACGATAAGAAAGAACAACAGGAGAAAGAACATGATGTCGTTCAACGAACCCGTGTAAACTTCAGCTGATGCTATCGAACGTCTGTTTCTGAGATTCATATTATGCTTCCTTTTGTAAAATATCGATGAATTCTATCGCGTGGTCTTCCATTTTGAAAACTACCTTGTCTAATAAAAGATTCAGGTAATGATATCCGACATAGGCCAGAACACCTACTATCAAACCGGACGCACTGGTGATCATCTTCTCGTAAAGTCCTCCTGAAATAAGCCCAATGCTTATGTTATCCGCCAGCGAAATGTTATAGAATATCTTGATAACCCCCATAATGGTTCCGATAAATCCAAGCATGGGCGCTATACCGGCAACAATACCGAGTATCTTGAGATTCCTTTCAAGTTTCGAAATTTCAAATTTACCCACAGATTCCATGCTCCTTTCAATTTCAGCTATCGGTCTTCCTATCCTTGATATTCCTTTTTCGATCATCCGGGATACAGGAGAGTTAATGGTCTG
>CAZEWB010000679.1:0-783 GCA_964515655.1 uncultured Bacteroidales bacterium | reverse complement strand
TGTCAACCATGTACTCCTTTACTTTATTCATGAAGTTTATATCTTCCTTGCGAGCTCTTACGATCACGACAAGCCTTTCGAAGAAAATGAAGACAGCCAGAATTGAAAGAATAAAGATCGGGACCATAATCCATCCTCCCTTCATAACAAGTTCAAGCAGCGATAATGTTTCAACCACAGGAGCCGTTGTTGTTGCTTCTGTGATCTGAGGTACCGAATTTGCAACTGTGTCCTGAACTCCAGTGCTTCCTGTAATAATTTGCAATAATGTCATACTATCAGTTTTATTGATGCTAAGGTATCTACCATTCAATAACGTTATAATTGATATGAATATTATTTATCAACACACTGTTGTTAATCTGAACCTGTCATGTCTGTATGTCAGCAGATGTTAAAATTGCAAAAACGTATTTTTAGTTCGTTGCTCAATTACAACAAATTACAGATAAGTATATAAAACCTGTGCTACTGTTCGGGTTGTCTGAAAACTTTTGCTCCTCATGGTAAATGGGTTGGGCTGCTGGTTTCTGGTGGCTGGTCTCTGGTTTCTAGTAACCAGTAACCAGTAACCAGCAACCAGTAACTCTGTTGTTTTTATACCTGTTGCTATAAACCTAAAACTTCGTATTTTTTTCTTTGCTTCTTCCATCTCTATTACCTTTTTACATTAAACCAAACCAGTTGCTCAACCTATCAAATTATATTAACAGGTTTGTAACTATTCGGGTATAAAGTTGATAGGTTGAGCAACTGGTTTGGTTTAATGTAAAAAGGTAATAG
>CAZEWB010000678.1:0-2770 GCA_964515655.1 uncultured Bacteroidales bacterium | reverse complement strand
TGTGTTGGGTGTGTTTGGTTTGTGGGTTTACCATTTTCTTCTCCTGTACCCCGCGTGGGACGCGGGGTACAGGAGAAGAAAATGGTAAATCAGCATACCTCTTTATAACAATGTTCAAAATTCGCTGTATTACTGCTGAATGCAAATATTTATATTGTTCCGGCAGCTCCACAAAAACAGAGCGAGAAACAGAGCGAGAGCGATGTTTCGAGCTCTGTTTTTTCTTCGCTCTCGTTCTCATTCTCGCTCTATAAGTAGGATGAAAGTCTGTTTTCAATCCTGATTTCCGGAAATAAAAAATGACCTGCGTAGCAGGATTTATGCAGGCTTTTGAATTTCCCCCAACATGGATTGCGAGCGAGGAATGAGTGAGCAGTTCCTAGAGAATTGCTACGGCGAACTTCGCTCATATGGAGAACCCTGTGTCCGGCGAGCTACGGCGTACACTGTCCACTTAATACTTTTATTATAACTTACGTGTATATTTCAAAATGTAGCGATGATTCCTATTACACATCAACTTTTACAGCGGGCATATAACCGCTTTTTTTGCCTTTTTCCCATCTGAGTGCGAAGATATCGGGGCGGGCATTAAAGAGTTCTATGATCTTCTGTTTATGCAATTCTAGTATCTTTTATCCTGTTGGTTTTACGCTCCCGCATGGACTCTACTACCATGGACTTGATCATGAGAAGATTATTATATTGTATGATCATATTCATCTTATTCAATAATCTGGACACTTTGTACAGATTAATGTCCAGATTCATTGCCACAATTTTAGTATTATAAATAATTTGGACATTATGTACAGATATATGTCCAGATTCCTATATATCAGGATTAAAAACATATTTAGTAGAAGGCCCTTTACCTTCTATTGTTACTAGCCTAAGTCTTTTTAGTTCACTGAGATGACGCTGGGCTTTTTTATCAGGATAATTAAAATGTTTAGCATATTCCCTCTTAGTAACCGAATTACGAGTTTTAACAAAATCATATCCTGCCAGTCCTTCATCATTAAGCTGTGAAATAACATCAGTATCATCTAAACTGCGAACTGCATCAGGAGTACGAGGAAAAGTAACAACAAGGTTAGGTTCTAAATATGTAATAACAGGCAATGGAAGTTTGTATTTATCTCTCATGTTCCTATATGTTTCCATCCCAACGCCTGTTTCCTCCATATAACGCATGAGATTAAACACCAATGCAAGTGATTTGTTACGACTTATGGATGTTGCAGTGAAACCCTGCAAATCCTCGAGTTTGACAGGGGGAACCGGCTTACCGGGACTCTTTACAACAATTCTATCTGGCGTTATTTCCAATTGAACTTTTGCTCCATCAATGCTGTAATCCCTGTGAATAATAGCGTTAATAATAGCTTCGTCAATTACTTCAGTGGGAAAAGCGGGAATTTTGTTACGTTGGAATTTTGAGCGGTCGAAACTTTCGGGAATGAACTTTTTGACCCATGCTTCCACCTGATCGGGGATTAATACCAAGGCATCGTCAAAGCTCTGAACATCTGTTTTCCCATCTCCATAGGCAACTTTTGCTTTTACAGAAGACTGAGGAAATTTAAGACGTGGTTTTTTGCCAAACAGCATTGTTTTTTGCGAAGCAGAATTGCGATTTTTTGTAAGTGCCCCCAAAAAACTCAAGGCCAAGTTCAATCAGGGTTCCCCTTTCTCGACCTCAACCTCAACCTCGACCTCAACCTCGACCTCGACCTCGACCTCGACCTCGACCTCGACCTATTTAATTCGGGTTTATCTCGTTATCAGCAATTTATATACGTGCCTTGTATTGCCTGCCTTTACATCGATGAAATATACACCATTATAATTGTTGCTCAGGTCAAATGTAACAAGAGGGTCATTTAATTCTTTCTTCAGAACGGGTCTGCCGATAATGTCTGTGACTCAATTCTGTTAATATTAGTATTGATGCCTTAACAGATACGATCCCGCTTGAAGGATTGGGGAATACCGTTACAGATGGCATTGCGTCATTATTTGCTATATCTGTAGATACAACATTTATTGACAGAAAAGCAGTATCACTGCCACAGCTGTTAATTGCTATCATTGTCACATTGTAGAAACCGTCTGTTGCGTAATTATACACAGGGCTTGCCTGAGTTGAGATTCCGCCATCGCCAAAAGCCCATATATAACTTGATGCGTTGGTCGAAGTGTTGGTGAAAGTTACGGTCAACTGATTAGGAGAATATGAAAAGCTTGCATCGGGGTCAGGATTCACAGTAACGTATACAACAGTAGATGTCGCATCGGGACATGAACCCAACGATACGACTGCGCTCAGGTACAGGCTAACGGGTATGGGACTTGTAAACGATGCGGAAGTTGCGCCTGCAAGATCCATCCAGTTTGAGTTATCGGGAGAATACTGCCATTGGATACTACCTGTACTTCCGGTAAGCGTTAAAGTTATAGGATCATTTTCGCAGACCGTAGTTAATGAAGAAGATGCTGTGCCTCCTACTGCAGATGGTGTCACAGTGATATACGCGAATGTTGAAACGCTTGTGCCACAACCTGGAAGATTTACTTCAGCCTGATAGTATGTATCCGAATAAACAGCACCTGTAATAAGCGTGGCCGATGTTTCACCCGTTATATCGGTCCAGGTAGAACCATCGGGAGATTCCTGCCACTGTATATTCCCGCTGTAACCTATCAAAGTAATATCTGTGGAAGTACCGCTGCATATATTACTGTTAGCCGCATTTGCAAATCCGCC
>CAZEWB010000677.1:0-2772 GCA_964515655.1 uncultured Bacteroidales bacterium | reverse complement strand
TGTGTTGGGTGTGTTTGGTGTTTTGGTGTACTGGTTATATTCGACCCAGTATTCTATCAGTGAGTCGGTATCAATGCCATAAGGATTTGCGACCATTGGAATTGTGGCATCTGCAGTGCCATGAAGATGTAACACCGGGACGGGATTAAGCGGACTGCATGTGAAGGCTTTGCCCCTTGTTCCTGCAACAGAGGCTATTGCAGCAACACGGTTTGAACATTCGCAGGCATAGCGCTGGGCCATAAAGCCGCCCATGGAAAAGCCGCAGATATATATTCGCGTTGGGTCAATGTTATATAAAACTGAAGTAGTATCTATCAGAGTGTTAATAAGATCAACATCCATCACATTTGTATTCAGTGTATAACCCATATAGCTGCAACCGGCATTCCACAATGTGCCTATCATACTGTTCTGTGCCTGAGGATACAAAGTGATAAAATTTTCTGTCTGGGCAAGAACATGAAAGCCGACATTTGAGAAATTTGTCATGTTGTCGCCTAACCCGTGCAAAGCAATTACCAGAGGAACAGGGTCGGTTCCCGTATAACATACCGGTACACATTCAATGTACGAACGTGTAAGTGAATTATGTACTATTGTTTTATTGGTCTGTGCTGCTCCATTTAATACTATCAGAGACAGAACAAATAAAAACAATGTTCTCATATTTTTTTTGTTTAAAGATACAAAAAAATCCCTTTAATTTGAAAAACTAAAACGGTATAGTATTTTTGTAAAAAAATAAAATGGCTCTCACTTGCGGTATTATCGGCATTTCCGGATCAGGAAAAACAACGATCTTTAATTGTATTTCGAACAACAGGGCCGAAACCGGCAACTTTTCGGGAAAAACAAACCTCGGCAACATACAGGTTCCCGACCAGCGGTTATATGAACTTGAGAAAATTCAGGTTACCGACAAGATAATTCATGCTACAGTAAATATTGTGGATATTCCGGGGCTTACAAAAGGTGGCGCCGACAGCAGCCGTTTCCTTGCCGATATAAGGATCTGCGATGCACTGATCCACGTCCTCAGATGTTTCGACGATCCCACTGTTCCTCACCCCGATGGCAATATTAATCCGGTAAGGGATATCGAGAATATTGAACTTGAACTTCAGGCCAGGGACCTGGAATCGGTACAGAAAAAAACCTCGAAGACCGAAAAAATGGCAAAATCGGGCGACAAGGATGCAAAGGCCTGCCTCGACACACTTTCGCGGATACAAGCTCACCTTGAGAGTTTTAAGCCCCTGCGTACGATGGAGTTAAGCGAAAACGACAGAAAACAGGTAACCGACATGGCCCTGCTTTCTCTTAAACCCCTTATGTATGTCTGCAACGTTGACGAGAAATCGGCTATAACCGGTAATCCTTATTCTGAAAAAGTAAAAGAATATGTTGGCACCGGAAGTAATGTCCTTATCATTGCCGGAAAAACGGAATCCGAAATTGCCGAACTGGAAGATCCTGCCGACCGAAAGGCTTTCCTTGAAGAGCTGGGACTGGAAGAACCCGGAGTTTATAAACTTGTACGCTCAGCTTATGAATTCCTGCATCTTATGACATTCTTTACTGTGGGGCCAAAAGAGATAAGGGCATGGACAATAAAGACCGGAATGACGGCACCCGCGGCAGCCGGTGTAATACACAGCGACCTCGAAAAAGGCTATATACGCGCAGAAGTGATGAAGTACGACGATTTTATTGCTTTAAAAGGAGAGCAGGCCTGTAAAGAAAAGGGAAAGTTCTTTGTGGAAGGCAAAAACTACATCGTTTGCAACGGAGATATTCTGCACATACGGTTTAATGTGTAGTACCAAACTTCTCTTCAGAATAAAATTCCTTTGTGTTAATTAAAGTGTGGGAAGCGCGAAGTTGGAAGCACGAAGCCGCATTTGTCGTGGGCTGAGAGCAGGGATTAACAAATCCCATGCACTTGGCTCATGCCTCACTCAACTTCGTGCTTCGTGCTCCAGACTTCCCACACTTTAATAAATATACAACTTTTTTGCTTGACTAAATAAATCAAACTGGAATAATCAGAAAAGAGAACAAAAACAAATAGGAATAAAAAAAGGCTGACGAATCCGTCAGCCTTTTTTTTTAAATATCTTAATTCTAATACTGGTCGAATGAATTTTCGACGTTCATAAATCCAACAAGTACGGCTACACAACCACTTAATATCTGATCGGAAAGTTCGTCAGATGTCTGCACCTGAATAGAAATTATAAGTTGCTGACTTGACTGGAGTTTGAAATCCCAGCTTGGGGAGTATTTGCTTTTCTTGTTATCGTACAACACATTGCGCTCGGCATCGAGTACCTGGAAATGAATAGGAGGAAGAGCCTGATCGCCGCATATAGAAATACGGTATTCCTGACCGCTGTAAAATGTTTTATAAAGTTCGGCTGTTTCGCCTTCTGATAAAACAGTAGCATTGTAAATACCATCATGGACGTATGGAAGAAGTTCCATTTTGCAGATTTTCTTTGCGAAGTTCTTGCACTGCGAAAATGATGCAAGGGGAAGCATAGCTGCAACTAATACTACCAGGATTATTTTGTTTGCCCTTTTCATGGTATTCAGATTTATTTAGTGATGTTTGTTCTGATTTCGTCAACTGCTTTATAAAGTTCAGCAAGAGTTTCGGGACTTATTGAAGAAGTTGATTCGGTTTTAAGAATAGTCTTCCCGTCTTTATCTTCAACAGCTTCGATCTTTGATTTGGAAACAACCACAAACCCAAACACACCCAACACA
>CAZEWB010000676.1:0-2774 GCA_964515655.1 uncultured Bacteroidales bacterium | reverse complement strand
CAACAAATTTAACCGTTAATCCTGCAATAACAGGCAGCCAAACATTAACCCTTTGTGCAGGAGAAAGCGTAACTGTTGGAACAAACACATACACCGTAAGCGGCACATATTACGACACACTACAAACAACTCTCGGCTGCGACAGCATCATCACCACAAATCTTACCGTGAATCCACAGCCTCCTACCAACGCAGGAAATGATGCGACTATTTGTTACGGCACTTCAGCAAATCTTAATGCTACCGGAGGCGTCAGTTATACCTGGTGCCCTGCAACAGATTTAAGCGCAACCAATATAAATAATCCTGTGGCAGACCCCGTCACGAGTACTATTTATTATGTAACGGTAACCGGAACCAACGGCTGCACCGCCTCCGATAGTGTTACAGTAAATGTAATTCCTAATGAGTATAATCTTTCATTCACTCAAAGTACGCAGTTTCCATCGCCTCCGGGTTTTTCCATAATATTCACCAATACAACACCTAATCCTTCAGATTACGATTTTACCTGGTACTTCGGTGATGGTGCTGTTGATTCAAGCGGTACTATTCCTGTTTACCATAATTATTATAATAATGGCGTTTACAGTGTTTCGCTTCTGGCCGAAAGCATCACTACCGGTTGTACGGATACTCTTTATAAATACAACTGGATTACCTGTGTCGGCGGCAGCAACTGCACACACACCGCGCAAATTGATACGAATAATGTTCTTCTCTCCTGCGAAGGCGATACCGTCTGGCTGCAACCAAATACAGAAACGGGTTTTACTTACCAATGGAATGTATACGGAGTAGTGCTGCACGGCGATACTAACAATTTTTACGGAGTTACACAGGACGGCGATTATTCCGTTACAATATGGAAAAATAATTGTGCGATAACATCTAATACAATACAGATTCATTTCCTGAACAAGCCGATGCAACCGCAAATCACGGCAACGGGTTTCATCACACCTTGCATCGGTGGCAGTGTTACGCTTACGGCAACACCAGGATACGTTTCGTATTTGTGGAATACGGGAGATGCCACGCAAAGCATTTCCGCTACATCATCCGGAACATTTACTGTAAAAGGTTTTAATGCAAACGGCTGCGGAAATACATCTGAACCTTACAATGTGAATGCTTCGCTGATAGCCTCTCCGGAAATCTGCCTTGTTACAGTAGATACATTAACCTCAAAAAATATGCTTATATGGGAACGCCCGGATACCAATATAATCAGAGGCTTCAATATTTACAAAGAAACAGCATACAATGTATATGATTCCATCGGATACGTTCCGTATGACAGTATGAGTGTTTTCATTGATTATCTCTCAAATCCGGAAATCCATGCAAACAGATACAAAATTGCAGCGGTGGACACCTGCGGAAATAAAACGTATTATAGCCCTTACCATGAAACCATAAACCTTACGGTAAGTCAGGGCGTGCCGAATTCCACGATGGTGCTGCAGTGGAATACATACAAAGACGAAAGCGGAGTATTTGTTCCTCCGATGTATTATATTTACAGAGGCTCATCGCCGGGAATACTTGAATTGTATGATTCTATTCCGGGCTCTGTAACTTCTTACAACAACCTCAATGTATTTGATATTTATTATTACAGGATAGCGGTAAGAAAACCTGAAGCCTGCATTGTTTCCTATTCGCAGGCATTTTCGAACATGGAAGATAATTCTTCTATCATCACGGAAATACAAAATCCTGCGTCAGTACAAGGCGTAAAAATTTACCCTAATCCCTTCAATTCTGTAACCACTATTAAATACACATTACCGAAAAGGAATCAGGTAATTCTTAAAATATATGATATTTTTGGGAAAGAGGTGGCATTGCTAACCAATGAAACAAAAACACCCGGAAATTACGAAGTTCGGTTTGATGCATCCGGTTTAAATGCCGGTATATATTTCTGCCAGTTTAAAGCAGGAAAATACTCAAGTACTAAAAAATGGTGTTAATTAAATAAATTCACTCAAGCTTAATCGCATGAAAAAACTAACATTTCAGATCGCTACTTATTGTTTATTTTTTTTTGTTAATAGTGCTTTGTTGCAAGCCCAAACCACCATTCCCGGAGGTAATGTAAGTGGCATGTGGACATTTGCAGGTTCGCCATATCTGATACAAGGTAATATTATTGTACCCGATGGACAGACACTCTCAATTGAGCCAGGTGTTACGGTGAGTTTTCAGGGTACTTACAAACTGTCTGTACAAGGCAGAATTATTGCCATAGGAATATATCCAAACATCATTAACTTTACCAGTGCTGATACCATCAATGGTTGGAATGGAATTCGTTTTGATAATACTCTGGTAACTAACGATACTTCGCAATTTATATACTGCAAATTTCAGTTTGGCAAAGGAGATGGTGGTAATGGCGGAGCTCTTTATTTTAATAATTTTTCAAAAGCTATTATCTCTTATAGTATTATTACCAATAGCTCGGCTATTTGTGGTGGAGGGATTTATTGTCTAAATTCAAGCCCGCAATTAAATACATTAAATGTTGTCCACTGCTATGCATCAACAACTGGTGGAGCTAGTTCAGAAGGAGGAGGTGGAATTTATTTGGAAAATTCATATTCAAAAGTAACTAATGTATTGTTACAAAATGATTCAACAGCTGGTTGTGGAGGTGGAATTTATATAAGGGGCGGTACACCTATCTTAAAAAATATTTATGCTATTGGGAATTATGCATTCTGGATGGGTGTACCGCCCCAACCACCCCAAACACACCCAACACA
>CAZEWB010000675.1:0-2774 GCA_964515655.1 uncultured Bacteroidales bacterium | reverse complement strand
TTGTTGGGTGTGTTTGGTTGTTGGGTGAAAGGATCATCAATTTTTGCGAACAGTAGCACGGGGATAATAACAGAAGCCAGGATTATCAGTCCGCCCATTGTGGGAGTTCCCTTCTTTTCCATCTGTCCCTCAAGCCCGAGGTCACGTATGTCCTCTCCCACCTGCTTTTTACGCAAAAAATTGATGATCCTTTTCCCCAGGAACAAAGAGATTACCAAAGAAGTGATTATTGCAGCAGAGCACGGAACGAAATGTAGTTGAACATCCCGGCGCCCGGAAAATCAATTGTGTCTAAATAATGAAAAAGATAATACAGCATATTATCTGATATTTAAAAATTCTTTAACCAGTTCCCTGTCATCAAAGTGATAGCGGATTCCCTTTATTTCCTGATATGATTCGTGACCTTTTCCTGCAATAAGAATAATATCACCTTTACCCGCAAGCATAACTGCCGTGCGGATCGCCTCAATACGGTCGACAATACACAGGGTCTTTTTTAAAGCCATATCGTCAAGACCGGCTTTCATATCGTTGATTATTTCCTCAGGTTCCTCGGTGCGGGGATTGTCGGATGTCAGTATAACTTTATCCGACAAGGCGGCCGATACCCTTGCCATTTCGGGCCGCTTGGTTTTATCCCTGTTACCACCGGCGCCGACAACGGTGATTATTTTCTGCCTGTCGTTGAATGACGATATTGTCTTAAGGACATTTACCAGAGCATCTGGCGTGTGTGCATAATCGACTATCGCAGTAATTCCGTCCTTTGATGTATAGTTTTCAAAACGACCTTCAACAGTATTGAGTTCGCTCATCAGCGTCAGCACTTTTTCTTCGGGCATGCCCAGGCTGACTGCAGCAGAATAGACAGCAAGGAAATTAAGGGCGTTGAAATCGCCTATCAGTTTCGACCATACTTCTTTTCCGTTGACATTTATCAATGTACTGTCGATATGGCTTTCGATGATCCTTCCTTTGAAGTCGGCCGGACTGCTGAGTGCATAAGTGATCTTCTTTGCTTTGGTATCGCCAAGCATTATCTTTCCGTTCGGATCGTCGGTATTGGTTATTGCAAAAGCATTTTCGGAGAGGCCGTCGAACAAAGATTTTTTAACCTGGCGGTAATTTTCGGTTGTCCCGTGATAATCGAGATGGTCGTGAGTGAGGTTTGTAAAGATCGCGCCTGTAAACACAATCCCTTCAATCCTTTTCTGAACAATGGCATGGGAACTGACTTCCATAAAACAGTAACCGCAGCCGGATTCCCTCATTTTGCTGAAGAGTTTCTGCAACTGAACAGGGTCCGGTGTGGTATGGGTGCTGTCGTACATTTTTGAATCGACGTAATTCCTTACAGTAGAGATCAGCCCTGCTTTTATTCCCGAGTATCTGAAAAGGCGGTACAGAAGGGTTGCTATCGTGGTCTTTCCGTTTGTTCCGGTTACTCCGACTATCTTAAGGCTGTCGGCCGGATGATCGTAAAAGGCAGCAGCAATAAGTGCCAGGGCAGAAATAGTGTCGGCCACGCAGATATAAGTGATATCTTCCTCAAAAGTCCCGGGCATGGTCTCACATACTACAGCAGATGTCTTTGCATCCACTGCAGATGATATATAATGATGTCCGTCGACCTGAGTTCCTTTAACAGCAACAAACATGCTTCCGCTGCAGGCTTCTCTGGAATCGAAACAGACAGAAGTGATCTTCCTCGCGGGATCTCCCCTGAGTTCCGATACCGGAAGACCGGCAACCAATTCCTGAACAGTTCTTACTATCATCCCAGTTTTATTAATATTTCCGAATTATTTAAAATCTGATTTCCGGGCTCTATCGATTGTTTTAAAACCTTGCCACGGCCTTCGATACGCACTTTAAGTCCGGTATTTTCTAGCAGATACAATGCATCCTTCAATCCCATTCCGATCACATTAGGGACAAGTCCGCTGCGGATAATCCTGTTTTCGAGTGTCACCAGTGAGGTGTCGCGTTTTGTGACGACCCATTCACTGCTTACGTCCTGCATTTTGTAAGGAATATTTATTTCCTCACAGACCTTTTCGATATCCTGCAGGAATCCGTTACTGATCTTAGGAACCCTCACCAATGTCGGCTTCTGAATAGGCGGCTGCAGCCGGAGATCGGTTGCAAAGACCTTATCGGCAATTTCCTTGAACACGGGTGCTGCGACCTGGCTGCCATAATATGCCTTTTGCGAAGGGGAATAAACCACGACCATGCAGCTATACTTAGGGTTATCTGCCGGAAAATATCCTACAAAAGATGCCTGATATATTTTGTTCCCTTCCTTATCGGAATATCCGTCCTTTTGCCTGGCGATCTGCGCTGTCCCTGTTTTACCGGCTATTTTATAGTTGTTGTTTTTCAGTTCGTAAGCAGTTCCCCTCATCACAACACCTTCGAGCATTTCTTTTGCTTTTGCAATAGTTGACTTTGAACAGATAGAAGGGTTAAGTATCTCGGTATTTATTTTCCTTACAAGTTCACCATGATAGCGGATCTCATTTACGAAACGCGGTCTTACCATGACGCCGTCATTGGCTATGGCATTGTGGAAGGTCAGTATCTGAAGTGGTGTCAGCTGTAGTTCATAGCCGACCGACATCCAGGGGAGTGAAATTCCGGACCATGTAGGATCGGTAGGGTCTTTAATACGAGGTACGCCTTCACCTTTTATTTCAAGTCCCAGCTTCTGGTTAAGGCGCATTTTGTATATCCTGTTCACGTATCTTGCGGGCTGATCCTTGTAATAT
>CAZEWB010000674.1:0-2777 GCA_964515655.1 uncultured Bacteroidales bacterium | reverse complement strand
GTGTTGGGTGTGTTTGGTGTTTGTGTTAAAAAAGAACGTACATGTTCTTTCTGCTGTATCAGTTTAACACTTGCACCGCGTAATGAATCATAAACAGCCTGCTGGTTTTTTACAATGTAATCAACTTTTACGATATCGAATATTTCGTTTTTGGCGGCTTCAATCATCAGTTTCTCGGCAAGACTTATATTTTTATAATGAACATGTACGTTCTTTTTTAATTCAAAACCGCTGGGGATCTCGGTATATGTTTTACTGAACAGTTTTTTCTCAACTTCAATTTCAAATATCGGGAACTGTGAAATGAAATCAATGTAGCAGTCATTTTTTGTAATGCCAAGTGTTGCAATAGATGTAAGGAAGGACTCGATCTTTTTGTTGATCATCTCGTGACAACTTTCAAGGGTCTCTCCTATCTGCGATACACCCAATATAATAACATACTCGTCTGCCTTTACGTTCATCAGGGCAGTTACATCCAGAGTAAATGCCGTATCGCTTGCAGCGGGGATCGGATTGTAGTAATACGCCGACTGTTGCGCCGGTTGGTTGTACGACTCCGCAGCAAAGTCGCCATCATAAGATCCTCCGCGAAATGATGATGATGCGGATTTTCCTTTCTGGTTGAAATAATAATTACCGGCAGCCTGCCCATATACGTTGAGTGCTGCGAAAATGCAAAGCATTGTTATAAAAAACAGATTCTTCATATTAGTCTTTATTTTTTCCCGAAATTACAACAACTATTTCACCTTTAGTTGTTTTTTTTGAAAAATATGATGCAAGTTCATCAAGGGTTCCCCGCTTGTGCTCTTCATATATCTTTGATATTTCACGGCTTACGGAGGCTTTTCTTTCCCCGCCTGCAACCGATACAAATTCAGTTATTGTCTTTACTAGTCTGAAAGGTGATTCATAAAGCACTACTGTTCGCTCTTCATTCGCCAGATGTCCTATCCGTGTTTTCCTTCCTTTCTTCTGAGGCAGGAATCCCTCGAAAACGAACCTGTCGCATGGAAGTCCGCTGCATACAAGGGCGGGGATAAAGGCAACGGGACCGGGAAGACATTCAACTTCAACACCATTTGCGATACATTCCCTTACAATAAGGAACCCGGGGTCGGAAATACCGGGAGTGCCGGCATCACTGACAAGCGCAGCCATTTCGCAACCTGCGATCTGCTCTATCAGTCCGGGCAGTTTCTGATGTTCGTTGAATTTATGATATGATATCATGTTCTTACTGATACCAAGGTGATTCAGAAGTTTCTGCGTTGTACGTGTGTCTTCAGCAAGAAGAAAACTGCAGCTCTTAATAACTTCTATAGCCCTTACTGTAATATCAGAAAGATTTCCGACAGGTGTGGGCACTACTACAAGTTTTGCCATATTTTATTTTGTTTAATCAATGTTTTCTTAAATGATGCATTCAATGAAAATGAATACAAAGATGAATACCAAGTAGCAGCGTAAATGTAGCATTTACTATACGACTCTGAAAAAGTTGAGTTACAGATAAATCCCGTAGGGATTAAATGTGAATAACCGCACGAAGTGCGGTAATAATAAAAAGGGAATGACAACCCCGAAGGGGTTGAATATGAGAGTTCAAAAATCACATTTTTAAAGTAAATACCATTCATCATATTCCACTCCGTTAATGCGGTAGAGGTGGCATTTCTTGTTTGCCAACACTCCGGTAATGTATTTGTATAGTTCTTCATTACCTTCGCCCTGCATAGTACTTTCATGCTTGTATGTTTTGTGTGTAAGTACTCATACAGTTTCATATTCAACCCTTTCAGGGTTGTTGTTAGTTATTGTTGTTAACCCTGAACTGCGTTCAGGGTTATTCATATTTGACTCCTTCGGAGTCAGTACCAACAATTGAGTTTCACATACAGGACTTCGTCCGTAATTATTTGACTCCTTCGGAGTCTTGACCAATAATTGAGTTTCAGATACGGGACTTCGTCCGCAATCATTTAACTCCTTAGGAGTCGCTAACTTTCTGATATTATTCAATGTTAGCACAAAAATAATTTACCATATCAAATTTTTCTCTGCAAATTTGTTGTTGCAAGCCGATATTTCAGGTTTGAAATGTACAGGTTTTTTTTTACATTTGCGAAGAATTTAAAATCACATTTATGAAAAACCTCTTTTTAACCATTGCTGCTTTATTCCTGTTTTCGTTTTTTGCTTCTGCTCAGAACCTGTCAACTATTGATATTAAAACAATGTTTCATTGCGCTAACGGGAAAGCCCTTATTGAGAAAGAACTTTTAAAAGTCGAGGGCATTAAAGAAGTTGTCGCCAGCGTTGAAACAAAGATCGTTACCGTAAAATATGACGAATCCATAATCAAAAAAGATGGTATTGTTGCTGCTATTGAAAAGATAGGATATACTACTGAATTCACTCCTGCTGATAAACCTATAAACAAGGCTTGCTCACACGGAGAAACCGGCGGGCAGCAGAAGTAAAGTTTAATAAACGATAAACTCAGCCATCAGTAAGGGTGGCTTTTTTGTTTTAGCAACTGATGTTACGTATAATTTCAGACACGAATTGTACGGATATTTTTAGACACGAATTACACGGATTTGCACGGATTATCATTTAGCACAATTTATTTAAAGTGTTGGAAGTCAGAAGCACGAAGCGCGAAGTTGAGGGGGGCATGAGCTAAGTGCATGTGGTTTATAAATCCCTACTTGCAACCCACGACACATGCGACTTCGTGCTTCCAACTTCGTGCTTCCCACACTTTAAAT
>CAZEWB010000673.1:0-2783 GCA_964515655.1 uncultured Bacteroidales bacterium | reverse complement strand
TGTGTTGGGTGTGTTTGGGTTTGTTTTTCACAATGCGATCTGGGAGAGGGCGGAGCAGTATTTAACAGTGCATTTTTCGGAGAAGGGTTTAAGGATTTTCATTATACAAAATTCGGCGACCGCGATGTTTCTTTTGTTGCAACAATGTTCGGAAAAGGTGATGTATCCTTTATAAATGCATCTTTTGGCGATATTGACATTTCATTTGCGAGAGCGGAATTCGGTGAAGGTCTCATTGATTTCCACTTCATTCACTTTCATGTAGGTACAATCAATTTCGAACGGACTATTTTCGGTCACGGGAAAGTTGACTTTCACATGATAGAATTCGATAACTGTAAGGTTAATTTTAACCGTTCGGAGTTCGGCGACGGCGACCTGAATTTCGACAGTTGTACAATGAAAGAAGGTAAAATTCAGTTTAAACATACTTTTTTCGGGGATGGCTTACTCGACTTCGAAAATCTTCAGATGAAAAACTGTGATCTGCTTTTCGATAAAGCTGTTTTCGGCAAGGGAAATATGTCACTTTGTAAGTCTGAATTCAGAAACTTATCACTTAAATCATGCCAGCTTAACAGTTATCTTGATCTCAGGATAGCACATGCAGATATGCTGGATCTCACAGACACTATCGTACGTGATGTTGTTGACATGATCCCCTATGATTTTGATGTTGATATAAAAAAAATGGATGTAACAGGAATGAGGCTGTTGGGTCAGATAAATATATACTGGAATGAGAATAAGTTAAAAGAAATACTTGAAAGCAATAAGGAAGCAGACTACAGGTCACTTGCAGAGCAGTTCAGAATTTTTAAACAGAACTTTAACAAAACAGGCAGATACGACGATGAAGACCGTGCCTATATTGAGTTTAAGCGTAATGAATCAAAGGCATCTCTGCATCAGGGACTGAAAAAATCTTCCTGGTCTGCGATCTGGCGTTACCCTGCATATTACCTTAAATATGTTATTTTCGACAGCATGGGTTTATACGCGACTTCACCTTTCCGTGTCCTTGTAAGCGTTGTTGTATCTTACATGCTGATCGTTCTTGTACAGGTATTTCTTCCTTACTTTTTTGATACAAGTATTAACTGTATTCCCGCTGAAGCAGGTTTCTGGGAAAAATTCGGAGCTACCTTCTATTACAGCGGTATTACGTTTTTTACAATAGGTTATGGTGATTGCTCACCTTTAGGGATTCTGAGGTATGTTGCCGATATCGAAGGTTTTGTCGGCGTGTTCATGATGTCGTACTTCACTGTTGCTTTTGCAAGGAAAGTGCTGAGGTGATCATTTCGGCTCTTATGCCACCAATCTATAAATTCCAAGACCCAAATTTCAAGCCCCAAATTCCAAGGTAGCTGTCCCTTGGGGCTTGGATCTTGGGACTTGTAATTTTCTGGATTATTTCAGCATATCCGGCCTTAACCGTTTTGTCCTTTCCACCGACTGTTCGTGTTTCCACTTGTCAATTTCCTTTTCGTTGCCCGAGATAAGGACATCAGGAACTTTCCATCCTTTATAATCTGCCGGTCTGGTGTAAACCGGCGGGGCCAGCAGGTTGTCCTGAAACGAGTCGGAGAGGGCAGAGCTTTCGTCGCTGATAGCACCGGGAAGGAGACGCACAATGCCATCCACCATCACAGCAGCAGCCAGTTCGCCACCTGTTAGGACATAATTACCTATACTCACTTCGCGTGTTATAAGGTGTTCGCGGATGCGGTGGTCTATTCCCTTGTAATGTCCGCAAAGAATTATCACGTTTTTTTTAAGACTCAGTTCGTTTGCCAAAGGCTGGCTGAACATTTCACCATCGGGCGAAGTGTAAATGATCTCATCATAATCACGTTCAGATTTCAAAGCAGACAGTGCCTTATCCACAGGCTCTATCATCAGCACCATGCCGCCTTTACCGGCGAAAGGGTAATCGTCAACCTGCTTATGTTTGCCAAGTCCGAATTCGCGAAGGGGATGAATGAAAATATCTACAATATTCTTTTCCCTTGCTCTTTTAATAATGGAATGGCTGAAGGGGCTTTCGAGCAGTTCAGGTAATACGGTTATGATGTCAATGCGCATTTGTTATTGTTTTTGATTTTCATAGTAAATGGTTTATGGGTTGAGTTGCTGGTTTCTGGTAACCAGTAACCAGCGACAAGCAACCAGTAACTCTGTTGTTTTTATACCTGTTGCTATAAACCTATAACTTCTTATTTTTTTCTTTGCTTCTTCCATCCCTATTACCTTTTTACATTAAACTAAACCAGTTGCTCAACCAATCAACTTTATACCCGAATTGTTACAAACCGTTTTAGAATTATGCTTGAATAAGTTTTTTAAGTTCATCATAAACCATCCTTATCGGCAGGCCCATAACATTAAAGAAAGAGCCTTCGATCCTTTTTATTGCAACGTATCCTATCCATTCCTGTGCGCCGTACGAGCCGGCCTTGTCGTAGGGCTTGTAAACATCGATGTAATAGTGTATTTCATCATCACTGAGTTCAGCGAATTCCACAACCGAAAGAGATGAAAAAACTTTGTGATCTCCTTTGTGTGTCAGGCAAACTCCTGTATAGACTTCGTGAGTATTTCCCGAAAGCTTCTTGAGCATCGAGAAAGCTTCATCCCTGTCAGCAGGCTTGTTCAGCACCCTGTTATTGAACCAGACAATAGTATCTGCCGTAATCACAATGTCATTTTTATTGACGGGCTTGCTGCCTGCATAATGCTTTGCTTTTTGTAGAGCGAGGTATTCGGCAACCTCATTTTTT
>CAZEWB010000672.1:0-2785 GCA_964515655.1 uncultured Bacteroidales bacterium | reverse complement strand
ATTTTTCGTAATTCGAACTGTGTAAGTATATGATCATTGAAAATTGAATATTTGGCATTGTTCATTAAAACGATTAAATATTTTTTTAAGAAAGTAAGTCTGCGAATATAACTCATTTTTAACCCTAATTACGCAATAGAAGACCCAAGTCTCAAGCCCCAAGAACCAAGCCCCAGGGGACAGTTCCCTTGGAATTTGGAATTTGAAATTTTGGACTTGGGACTTAATAATCTAATATGAGTTGCCCCGTAAACCAGAAGTGCACACCTCCGGCATGGGAGGTAATTTACTCCACGTATTTGATATCGGAATACTGGTCGAGAGAGCCTACTATCCTGAACTCGGTCCGGCGGTTTTTGGCGCGGCCTTCGGGATTATCGGAGCCATCAGGATTTGAATTTTTTGCTATCGGCATGTTCTTACCAAACCCCTTTGCCAGAAGCCTGTCCTTTACGATCCCTTTTGAGATAAGGTATTCAACAACGCTTTCGGCCCTTTTCTGCGATAATTTAAGGTTGAATCCGGCGCTGCTGACACTGTCGGTATGTGAACGTATTTCAACAACTATCGTGGGATTCTCGCTCATTATCCTGAATATTGTTGAATCGATAACTTTTTTTGAATCGTCTGTGAGATCGGCTTTCGCAAACTCATAATAGATGTTTTTAACAATAAGAGGCTCCAGTGGTATCTTATTAATGTAAATTGCATCAAGCCTTATTGTATCAGACCGTGTGATCCCAACAGTATTTGTATTAAGGGTCTTATTGAAAAATCCGAAGTTTTCGACTATCAGTTTATATTTTTTCTCGGCTTCAAGTGTAAAAAAGTAAGTTCCATCGTCATTTATAGTATCACGGGCAATAAAGATATCTGTTTTTGTGTCTTCGTTATTCCAGAACAGATTAATTATTGCGCCCTTTGCCGGTTCTATCATTTCATCCTCTTCAATTTCGCCTACATTCTGGCTGGTATCGAGACGCTGTTCAAGTATCTTGTAGATACTACTGTCCTGAATGGCAAGCACCTTACCCGTAACGCCTATCTTAATATAGCTGAGAAGTCTGAAATTATAGATATCATCACAGCATGTGGGACTACGGTGCGAAAAACCACCGGGTCTGTTAGAGACAATGAATCCTTCATCTCTTGTTGGCATGAGGGTAAAATACAGGTCGTCAGTGCAGGAGTTAATAGGAGTTCCATAGTTTTCAGGAGCTTGCCATGACTTTGTTTCTCCTATGGTTTTAAAAATATCCAATCCGCCGACTCCCGGAAATCCGTCTGAACTGAAATACATTGTGCGCGTCTGCATGTCGTACCAGGGAGTAATCTCATCTCCGACAGAATTGATGGTGCTTCCGCAGTTTTTGGGAGGATTAAAATAACCGGTTTTTTGATTATAAATTGCGCTCCAGATATCAAATCCGCCCTTACCGCCAATCCTGTTTGATGAAAAATAAAGAACTTCAACTCCGGTACGGCTTTCTGTGCCCACAGTCGGCTGGGTCGTTGTAAACTGGGGATCGCTCAATTCCACCACTTCTGTTGGTTCGGTCCACCCGTCGTTCTCATGGCGGCTTACATATATATTGCATAACGTTTCACCCTTCCAGCTCTTAAGACATCGGGTAAAATAAAATCGTTTCCCGTCGGGAGACATTGCTCCGTTACAGGAGTTAACATCTGGATTGTTAAAAGGATATGAGCCGGCAAGACCCAAACCCATCCAGGTATCGCCCGACCTTTTGGCAAGGTAGAACTGCCTTACAGGCACTTTCTGGCCGGTGTCCCCTGTGACGTAATATTTAAGCGTGTCGAGCCACAGGGACGCGTACATAAATGAGTTATTGCTTAATATCAGAGGGCTCATGTCAACATGATTATTGTTGACAGTTCTGTCAAGATGAAGTATATAAATGTCTTTTTGTCTTTCTCCGATCTTACGTGCGTATTCTATCCCGTCCACTTCAATTTTTTGCAGTTTCTTAAAAAGAGCATCGTCGGGAACACCCTTTGCTTTCTTTTTGAAGTCAGAAAAATTGATCATGGCGGCATCATAATTTCCCATCATCTTAAGCATTTTTGCGTAATAAAAGCGGGAAAGGGGATAGTTGACATCCTGCTCGTCGATAACTTTTTTATAACAGACGGATGCACTTTCGTAATCACGGACATGTCTGTATAATTCAGCAAGTCTGTATATACTGCCAATGTCTTCAGGGTTACGCGTGCAGTATTCTACCAAAAAGTCTATTGCCGAATATGTATCACCCGCTTTAACTGCATTCTTTGTAAATCCCTTCAGGTGATTCGAACCGAGACGGCTCATATCTTCCACCGGCTGGGAAAACAACCAGAAAGGTAAAAAAACTGCAACAATGATCAGCTTCACTACATTCTTTCGCACGGTATTGTGGTTTTATTCAACAATGTGCTTGCCCCGGTATAAATCAATGCTATTTCAAAAGCTCCACGGCTCCCTGTAGCAACTTTAAGAGTAGAGACATTCAGGTCGTACGCCACGCCGAGTTCAAATCTTTTAAATGTAAGTCCGCCCTGTATAATACCGGCATCCTGATTTTCAGGAGATGTCCTGAAGTATCCTCCCACAAATATCCCTTTGAAAAAATTCGGAACGGGGCGGAAAAAATAATCAAACCGTGCTCCCGCAATAATATCAGCTGCATTTTTCTGACCCATACCAAAAACTGTTGGAGTAACAACAACCTTATCTCCCAGGAACATCATGACACGTCCACAAAACACCAAACACACCCAACAC
>CAZEWB010000671.1:0-2809 GCA_964515655.1 uncultured Bacteroidales bacterium | reverse complement strand
TGTGTTGGGTGTGTTTGGTTTAATCCCTCTGCCGTACATATCCACAAATAGCCCTTCTTGTCCTGTAATATGTCATAAACATATGACTGTGACAATCCCTCATCAACACTATAAGTCTTAAATTTATATTTCTGAGAATATCCGTTTTCAGTAAAACAAAGCAGAATAAATAAAATGAGCAGACTTCTAAAAATAACTTTCATCAGTTATTTCTTTTTTGGATTAACTGTAATAGAATATTTATATTTAGGAACCCCGCCGATAGGCGAAGTATAAAAGGGAAGATTTTCACCGTACTGGTTAGTAATATAGAAAACAACGTTATTGTTCTTTTGCAGGGAATTGCTTTTTATGAACTGAATATCATAAGATGTATTCTTCTCTTCTTTTTCAATAGTATGTTCGCTTGAAGACCAGCTGTTATCGGCTGAAGTCTTGCATTTCTCACCGTTTTTTGAGACAGAGATTATTCTTATTACCCCATCATTATCCCAGTCGAAATTGGTTTGTATAACTGATATGACCTTATCGTCAATAAACGGATAAAGGTGCGAGACGCTTTTAAAGTTGTTATCCAGCCTGAATGAATACTCGAAAGTAAAAGAATTACCTCCCTCAACAGGAACATTTTCATCAGCGCTTGTACTGAGAAAATATTTGTAAAGATTACCATCATCTCCCGATACGCCTTCGGCAATTACTTTAAATATGTATCCGCCATAATCGGGCATCAGTTCACCTTCAACAGGGTTTAAGGGACCGAATGTGTACCAGTTTTTATCGTACTTTGCGTCAGATCCGAATGTTTTTGTTGAAATAAGGTTCCCGGCTTTGTAACTAACGGAAGGATTTACCGAACGGGCCTCCTTGTTAGAGATACACCCTTTTCCTCCATAGACAGAAAAAGACATTTTTGTATCGGCAGTACCTTTCAGTTCATCAATTTCACCACCGGTATCAGGATCATAAACCCTGATATAAATTGAATTTGTCTGATTCTTTGGAATGGAAAAAAAGAAGACCTGGCAGAAATCGTCATCACCCCATTTCTTCTCGCTCTGCTTACCAAATGTGATCAGATAGGGAATATTTTCAACGACAGCCGGAGTGGGCTGCGACCAGGAAATAACAGGAAATAATATGAATATTATTAACCAGTACTTCATACTATTTATTAATTTTTGTTGGCAAGTTAGTCATTATTTCTTGTTTTTTCTCATTGTATCATTACTCTTATAGCTTTGCATGTTTAACAACAAAGTCCCTGTAAATACAAAAGTCATGTGCCTCTCCTGTATTTTCATAGATACCCGAAGCTATCAGACGTACGGAATAACTGCCGGGAGCAGAAAATTGTTTAATCACCTGCTCACCGTATTCCACACTTCCATCGCTGAACACCCACAGAAAATCTTTTACAGTGAAATCGTCAATGTCAACTTCGATCTGATCAAACACAACTCTTTCATCCACATAACAAGTATCTGCAGATCTGAACTTCAACTGGTTTGTAAAACCTACAAGAAGTTCATACGAGGTTATTTTTTTAAATACTTCACCGGTGATCATATCAATAACATTAAGATTTATTGAATACCGCCCTGTATCCTTATAACAATGCTCTGTCTGAACTCCTTTTTGTTTCAGGCCGTCACCGTAATCCCATTCATATTCCATTGATGCTAAATTGGGATTTACACCTCTTTCAAAAAATATATAACAACTGTCCCATTCCAGGATATTCTCACAGAATATTTTATCAATATTAAGGAGCCTGTTATCATTTACTTTAATATTCTTTATCCCGCAGGCTTTTTTCTTTGCACCTGCACTGTCAGGCACACTTGACAGTACCAGTTTTACAGGATAAACACCGGGTTTAAAGAAAATATGTTTGACCTGTGAACCCGAATCTGCCACGCCATCTCCAAAATCCCAGAGATATCCGCCTATTTCAAAGCTATCCAGATTTGTTTTAAACCCGTCAAAAGAAACAGTATCTCTTATAAAACATGAATCCGGTGAATTTATATAAACCTGTTTAACTTCCTCTATCGACAAATAGTAAGTCGTTTCTTTTATAAACTGGTCGCTGGAAAGAGTATCAATTATACTAAGTGTTATCTCATATTCTCCGGGTTTTTCATAACAATGCTCTGTTTTAATCCCGTTAACTATTGTACCGTCTCCCATATCCCATGTATAAAATAAGGGTAATGAATCAAGCGAAATTGTTTCCGATTCAAGAAACTCAAAACAAAGATTCATATCAACTACAGTATCACATGCTAATTCTTCAATGGGTACAATGGTATCCTGTATGACAGTTTTAAATATACTGAAACTGAAAATATCATCCGACCTGTTCCTGTTTGACGAAAAGTACCCGTTCAGACCGGTGGTGTCTACAATCAGTCCAAAGTCATCGAATTTAGTATTTATCGGCTTTCCCAAGGGAAAAGGATCGACCCACGTACCGTCTGAAAACTTTGTTACATAAATATCAAGATCATCGCCTCCCCTGCGGCCGGCTGACGAAAAATAAAGATTACCGGATTTATGAATAAAAGGAAATTTTTCGTTTTTCGCCGTATTGATCGTGTTTCCGAGATTTACCGGAGTACTCCATTCACCGTTTATAAGTTCACAGTAATAAATGTCCATCCCTCCATATCCCACGGGCAGGTCAGACGCAAAGAAAAGTTTTGTTCCGTCATCGCTTATGCTTGGACTTGTGAAGTGATATTTCTCATTATTATGTTTGAACGGGCGGATATTTGTCCATATACACCCAAACACACCCAACACA
>CAZEWB010000670.1:0-2813 GCA_964515655.1 uncultured Bacteroidales bacterium | reverse complement strand
GTGTTGGGTGTGTTTGGGTTGGTGTTGGCATTGGGAATTTTACAAATACAAACCTGCCATCATCTGCATTACATGTAAACACTAATTTGTTCCCAGTTGGTTTTCAAACCGGCGAGGTTTTCCGTACCACAAGCAATGCTACAGGTAATAATGTAAATGCATGGCGTTTGTATACAGGGGCTGGCTATGGGACAGAAAAATTTTCTTTACTTGTTCCTGCCAACACCAACAATGTTGTTTTGCAGGCAACACAACAGAACGGTGTTATGTTTTTTAATACCTTTAATTCAAACAAAGTACGTATAAATGGCAATTTTACTGCGAATATAAACGGTGTTACACAGATAGTAACCGGGTATGTGGGAATAAGCCCGACCGGTTATTTCACAAATCAAACTCCCTGGAGCATGCTCCATTTAGAGGGTGGCAACAACACAACTTTTCCCGGCCACGGTTGGAGAAGATGGATGAATACCGGTGTATTTTTGAAAGAAAACTCCGATGCAATGTATGTCGGCCTGAAACAGGAAGCAGGCGTCAATCGCAGTGATGCAATTATCAACTGGAGCGATGATGAAGGTTTAGACAACCTGCGTATTTTATTTACAGGTGTAGCAAGTACCGGAAATGGCGATAATACAAATTTAGACGATCCAATTTCTTTAAACGGAAGGGAAATAGCCCGTTTTACTCCTGTAGGAAATGTCGGAATCGGCCCTCTTTTTACCGCTTCGACCCCGCCACGCAGACGGCTTGACATTCAAGACAATGGAAATGTTCCGCAATTGCGTTTGACTTATGAGTTAGGTAATACAATTAACTTAGGGCGTTACACCGATTTCAGGACCACCCATTTAGGAGACCTTGCCATAATGCCATACAATACCACTCTTAGTAATGCTAATTTCCACCCACGCAATGTTGGAATTAACGTAATTTCACCAGCTAGGCGTCTTGATGTATTGGATGATGGAATGGGATCTTATGGTGGTCGCCCACAAATGCGACTAACGGCAAATCAAAGTCAAACTACCTATACCGATTTTCAGACATGCGGAGGCGGCACTAGTCCTATGCCCGCCGGTGTTTTGACGATTAATCCCAGGAATGTCAATGATATAAAATATGTTGCAATTAACTATGAAAATGCAGCTACACAAGTTTTTGCTGGTCTTTCACTTGATGTTAACGGGCAGGTTAATATACGTACTGTTAATACTACTACTGCACAATATGACGTTCTGGTGTGGAGCCCATCAGATGGCAGAGTAATGCGCAAAAGTATTACACCAGGCGGTTTACTCGGCAACCCTTGTCCCTCTTCACCACAAAACCTCCTTCCAAGCGACTGGGAAATACCATTAAACAAGCACAATTTTGTTTTCTCGGGCAATAATCAGGGAATTCCTGTGAATAATGTTGGTATTGGTATTTCGAGCTGTACCCCAAAAGCCAAGCTGGATATTTTGCAGCGGTCTAATGCTTTGGGGTCAATCGGTTTACTTGTTGAAAACCAGGATTTCCCCGACCCTAACAATAATAGAGCTGTAATTGGAATTCAAAGTATAGTTTCTTCTGCAAACACTCCTACTTTAAGTAGCAGATTTCAAATTGCAGGATGGTTTCAGTGTGCGCCTATGCCACCCTGGTATTCTGTGACATTTTCTCAATACGCTATTTTTGTACCTAGAAGAGGCGGAATGGTAAGTATTGGATTTGATTATCTTGCTAATAATCCTACTCCATTATTCAATGAAAATGTTAATTTTGCTGTTGCAGGAACCGTACTTAATGCAGGTCCAAATTGGGTAAGTCTTGGTATAACTCCTTCTGATACATTATTGAAAGAAAATATTATACCTTTTAATTCGGGAATTGAAATACTAAGGCAGATAGACCCGATTTCCTATACTTATAATGGTAAAGCATATTTTACTGAAGGGTTAAATAACATTGGTGTTATTGCAAACGACCTTACGGACTTTGCACCATATGCTTTGGATACAATTCCACTACAATTAAATCCGACTGACACTTTTTTCACTGATATTCTTGGTGTTAAAACCGACGCGATGCTATATACCGTTGTAAATGCAGTAAAGGATATTGATTCCGCAGTAACCATCCTCCAACAAACCGTACCGCCACCAAAGCCGGTACTTGTAAGTCCGGCCAACAACGATTTAAACGTTCCGCTTGTAAGTACGTTTACATGGGATCCTGCCGAAAGGGCAACGAGTTATACGCTGTATATTGATATATCAGGCGGGATAATGGCTCTTAATACTACAGATACTTTTGCAGTTGTTACTCTTCCGAGATCTTGTCAGGATTATAAATGGTGGGTTACAGCTTATAATGAAGCTGGCTCCAGCGATATATCGGATTCATGGAGTTTTGGTACATATTCATTATCTCCACCTGCCATTCCTGTTCTTGTTTCACCGCCGGATTCCTCCGAAGACCTGCCTTTAACAAATACTTTTACATGGTACAGAACGGAAAACGCCGATAAGTACTGCGTTACAATATTCTTTGATAATTACCCCAAAGGAAGTCCGGTGTTATTCTATGTCACAGAAACAAGAGACACTTCCATTATTGTCAACCTGCCAGAGTACGGCAGAAAATACCTGTGGAGTATAACAGCATCAGGTTGCAATAACAATGCTTATTCCGAAACCTGGCATTTAAGAACTGCTGAACCGCAAATACCCTCGGTTCCTGTTCTTATATTTCCCCGGAAAATAATGATTCACTCCGCAGCGATTTTCCTGTTTACTTTTCATGGCACAGCTCCGAAAACACGAAAC
>CAZEWB010000669.1:0-2816 GCA_964515655.1 uncultured Bacteroidales bacterium | reverse complement strand
TGTGTTGGGTGTGTTTGGGGTTTTGGTTCTTTTTTCGAACAAGAATTTATTTATGTAACTTAATATATTAAATCATGAAATACCTTCTTTTCTTATTTTCTGTTCTTTTTTACCTGAATGCCGGCGCTCAATACAGCAATTATTTCAGTGATGCAGCCCTAAGGGTTGAATACGTTATTGCCGGAAATAATCAGACCCAACACATTTACCTTCATGCTTTAAAGAAAAGCTCCGTATGGGCAGGACCTCAGAAAAATCTGACTGATACTTTCAACTATGGCAATTACCGGATACTTGTATATGACTCTCTGACCAATAAACTTCTTTTCAGTAAGGGTTTTTCTTCTCTGTTCCGCGAATGGCAGGACACTCCCGAAGCACAGGAAATGGAAAGGGCATGGAACGAAGTTGCTGTTATTCCTTACCCGTTAAAAACAATACGTTTTGAAATTGAGCGCCGTGATAAGAAAAATGTATTTCATCCTCTCTTTTCATGCCATATTAATCCTGAAAAAGATCAGATAAACAAGGAAATTCCTTCAACAGGAGTAATAGATTTTCAGGTAAAGGGCAAGCCTTCAGAAAAAGTGGATGTTGTGTTTGTTCCTGATGGCTATACTCAGGATGAAATGAAGAAGTTTCGTGAGGATGTAAAGCGTTTTATGGGTTTCTTTTTTAATTCCCGTCCATATTCTGATAACAGGGAAAACTTCAATATCCGTGGGGTGGAATTGTTTTCAAAGGAAAGTGGTACCGATATCCCCGGATCCCAGATATGGAAAAACACTGCTGTTTCATCATCATTCTACACATTCGAGATGGAGCGTTATCTGAATGTTTTCGACATGTGGGCGCTTTATGATGCAATTGCAGGCGTTCCGTGCGACCAGGTTTTTGTTATCGTGAACTCTTCGAAATATGGTGGCAGCGGTATCTTCAATTATTATGCTGTCTGCAGCAGTGATAATCTTTTTTCCGAATATGTTGTTGTACATGAATTCGGCCATGCATTCGGCGGTCTTGGCGATGAATATTACGATAAAAGTACAACATATACCGATTTTTACCCTTTGGATGTTGAACCATGGGAACCCAATTTGACTACTTTGACCGACTTTGGCCGTAAATGGGGAAAACTGATCGACAAAGGCACAACAATTCCAACGCCCGCAACTGATGAAAACCTGAAAAAAACCGGTGTGTTCGAAGGCGGTGGCTATAACGCAAAAGGAGTCTACAGACCATGCCAGGACTGTTCGATGAAATCTAATATCCCTGATAACTTTTGCCCCGTCTGCCGTGCAGCTCTGCAAAGGATGATAGACTTCTACTGTGACAAGTAAGCGACCTGTAATCTTAAACTATGTGTTAGTCGGCAGTCATTAGTCGGCAGTCATCAGTCCTGAACCGGCTACTGCCACTGCCACTGCCACTGCCACTGCCGCTGCTACTGCCACTGCTGCTGCCACTGCTACTGCCGCTGCTACTGCCGCTGCAACTGCTTTTGTGAAAATCTTTTGCATTTATTAAATATTTTTTGTATCTTTATAGGTTATTTTAATCATTATGCGTCGTTTAGCCGGTATGCTGTTTCTGGTGATCCTCTTTGCAGGGGCAAAAGCGCAGCCTTATGGCAACGAATGGATAGATTACAGCCAAACGTATTATAAAATTCCCCTTACCGGCGAAGGTATTTACCGTATCTCCCGTCTGGCGCTTGCACAGGGTGGGTTCCAGATCAATAGCTGTGATCCTAGAAATATTCAGATATTCATCAAGGGTAAAGAATGGCCTATATACATTTTTGGAGAAGATGACGGCATATTTCACCCTAACGATTATATCGAGTTTTACGCTCCGCCTTCCGACGGATGGCTGGATTCTCTTATGTTTTCGCCCGCTTCGTCAATCTCTAACCCATACTACAGTATGTATAACGACACGCTGTATGCCTTTATTACCGCTAACTATTCATTGAATAATCTGAGAGCGACATACGAAACCGATGTGAATTTTTCTGCTTATTCTTCCTTTCTTTCACCCTGGTGCATAACAAAACTGATTTGGCAACCCCCCATAATCAGTTTAATATATTATGCCGGAGTGAGTGATCCGTTATATGCAACAGGCGAAGGCTGGTTCGACTCAGAATCTTTCCAGATAGGAGCTCCTGTTACAAAGCCGTTAAATACACCCGGATTCGCCGGAACAGTTTATCCTGTTAGCTTTGAGTATTCAATTGCAGGCGCTTCGAACGGGGGCTCATCTTATACTGAAAATCACCACTTAAAGATTTCGGTGAATGGGCAGGCTTTATCCGATACCATGTTTTCAGGCTATAATACTGTAAAATCAACACTTCCACTTAACCAGCCTCTTACTGCTTCTACAACAGTAACTGCCGAGAGCGTAGATGACCTTAATGCCAGCGCAGACCGGATGACGATATGCTATCTGACTCTGATATACCCACGTTCGTACAGCTTTTCATCATTGTCAAAGGCTATGTTTACAGTACCGACAACCGGTGGAATAAAAACATTATTGAATATTTCCGGCATGACATCTTCCGATGTTGTATTATGGGATATTACAAATAACCGGAAAATTCTTTGCCAGGCGAATCCCGGAATTGACTATGCCCTGCTGCCCGATAACGGCCAGAACCGGCAATGCTATATTTCAACAGTTGATTTTATAAAAAATGCAGTAATAAACGGGAGTTTTGTGCCCATAGATTACAGCAGTATTGCATCAAACAGCGATTATTACATTATAACTCACCCCTCACCCACACCCCAAACACACCCAACACA
>CAZEWB010000668.1:1531-2816 GCA_964515655.1 uncultured Bacteroidales bacterium | reverse complement strand
TGTGTTGGGTGTGTTTGGGTGGGTTGTGATAATAAAAGTATTGAGCATGATAAGGAGGATGATAAAAATGCCACCGGCGATAAATACATTCAGGCGGGTAAGGCGAACATAAAATACTTCCTCGAAAGTATTGTCATTATAAATAATAAGCCTGTACTTATGCCTGAGTTTGCGGAACCAACTTTTTTTCCTGGCTTTTTTCTTCATCAAGAGTGATAATGGTGCAAAGTTATAAAAAAATTCCACCCTGCCGACAAACTGAAAGGAATGAGGTGGCAGACATGTGATGTTTAAGGTTTTTTCACAGCAGGAATATTTGTTTAAGGGGTTTTGTATGTTTGAGAATTTAAGAGATCATTATTCCGTCGAATTACGAATTTTTTACGAATATACGAATTACGAAATCCGTTTAGCTGCCTTTATTGATTTAACCGTTCAGGCCGGTTTCGTAATTCGTAATTTCGTATGTTTTTTTCGTAATTCGAAGAATTCAAAATTATCACGGTCATTAATCCCCTTCTTCTTTTTCCTTCTCTACTGGCTTTTTCGTCCTCCCCGCCTTTTTCAGAGCCTCTGAAAGTATCCATTCCATCTGCCCGTTCGTACTGCGGAATTCATCAGCTGCCCATTTCTCGACAGACTTCAGAATATTTTCGTCGATACGGAGTATGAATGCCTTTTTTGCCATAATCAATTCTTTTCCGGTAGCTTTTCGTATCCGAGTGATTCAAGAACCGCACGCACTTCCTCAGGTTTCTGTGTTCCCAGAAGCAGGTATTTATCTTTTTTTGTAATGATCTGTATCCCCCATTTTCCCCATACATTAAGGGCCTTGCTCCTTCTCATCTTTCTGTAACCCCAGCCTCCGTATTCTTTCACCGGTTTATATTTCCTGACAAAAGCGAACTGTATCTCGTCCTTTGCTATCGTCTTTTTTCCGATAAAGGGGAAATAGGAATAAGTTATACCGTATTTATCAATGGTGACATCCAGCTTCAAAAGAATTACCATTGCTTCGAGGAACATGAAGACTACATTAATAACAATTACGAATACTATCAGCATATTGTCCGGCATAGGCTTGTCGCCAAAAGGAATGCCATCCACCAGCTGCTGTTTCAATGCGGCGAATGAGAATATCATAAACCCGCACCATGAGACTGCCAGAATTACCAGCAGCCATAACCGTAAGGCCTTTTGTGTTTCAGAAAAAGTGCTCATAACGTTTTATTTTAATGATGTAAAGTACCTGCATTAACAACAAACACCAAACACACCCAACACA
>CAZEWB010000668.1:0-1521 GCA_964515655.1 uncultured Bacteroidales bacterium | reverse complement strand
GTGTTGGGTGTGTTTGGTTTGTGTTGTTCTGACAAGTCAGCTGCTCCCGTTGTTAATGATGTAAAGTACCTGCATTAACAACGGGAGCAGCTGACTTGTCAGAACAAAGCACTACCATCAGATTAGTGACCATTGCAGCTCTCTTTTCATCGTCAAGTTCAATGATCTTCTTTTCCGAAAGCATGTGCAATGCCATCTCTACCATACCCACCGCGCCTTCGACTATCTTTGAACGTGCTGCAACAACTGCCGTTGCCTGCTGACGCTGTAACATTGCAGCTGCAATTTCGGATGCGTACGACAGATTGCTTATACGGGCTTCAAGAACATTGATTCCGGCTATTGCAAGTCTTTCGCGAATTTCTTCCTCTAGCATGTGGTTAATTTCCTCACCGCCGGTGCGCAATGTAAGTTCCTTTTCATGTTCGAAATTATCATAAGGGTAGCTCAGCGCAAGTTTTCTTATCGCAGCTTCGGTCTGTATCCTTACAAAAGATACGTAGTCGTCCACTTCAAATGCTGCTTTAAAAGTATTCTGCACTTTCCACACCAGAATAACGCCGATGTTTATCGGGTTCCCTATCTTGTCGTTTACCTTGATCTGTTCGCTGTCGAAATTCCTTGCGCGAAGGGATATCTTTTTCTTTACATAAAAAGGGTTTACCCAGAAAAAACCGTTGTTCTTTACCGTTCCGGAATACTTACCGAACAGTATCATTACACGCGATTCGTTAGGATCGATTACCATCAGCCCGAACAGGCAGATAAACCCAAGCAGTGCAATAATAAAAGTTATAAAAATGACGACCGGTTCGGGGCCGGTAATTCCCAGCAGCGACGGGGTGGCCATCATAATTAAACAGATCAGGATCCCGACATACCCGGAACCACCTGACAATTTCTTTTCTTTTTCCATAGTTGATTTTATTTAGATAGTACAAAGATAGCATAATGATATCATCGTTGTCAAATTTTTTTGTATGTTTTACAGCATGTTTTGCAAAATAGTTTGAAAAACAGCCACAGCTTTGGTCATTTATAAATTTCAAAAATCAATTTTCAAAAATCAAATAAATTCCAAATCCGGAATTTTCAAATGACAAACAAATTCCAATCTCAAAAAAATGAAATTCAAAACAGGGTCTTGGATTTTAAGCTTGTTATTTATAGATCCTTCGCTTCACTCAGGATCAATTCCACCGCGATTCAGACTTCGCTCCGCTTGTCTTCATCGGGTGTCATTGACTTATTTGGAAATTGATGCTTTGGATTTCGGATTTCGATAATAGGATTTGAAATATTGAATATTAATTTTTAATAAACTTCATTACGGCAGTACCCTTAGTTGTAACTACCTTAATAATGTATACTCCGTTTTTCAAATCATAGCAGTTAAAAGTCTTTTCATAAAATGTATAAACACACCTGCCTGTAATATCAAAAATTTCAGATTTTATTAATTCAATAGTATCCCCACTACCAACCACGTCTTTTTTTAACAGTATATGCAACGTAGTTTTG
>CAZEWB010000667.1:0-2817 GCA_964515655.1 uncultured Bacteroidales bacterium | reverse complement strand
TGTGTTGGGTGTGTTTGGTTTTGTTGGGGGCATTTCAACTTCAATCAAATCAGATGCAATAAATACATGCAATTATGGACAAAACGAACCGGAAACAGATTTTCCAATTAACATGTGGCAGGGCATCGAGGTCTGGGGTGATGCAACAAAAACGCAGTATCCTGTTAGCGGACAGTTTTTCCAGGGCAGAGTTGAACTGAAAAACGGCGCCATTATTGAAAATGCTCTGACCGGGATAAAAGTATTTGAATCCAATACTTATGGAAACCCGGTTACAGGTACTACAGGCGGTATTGTTATTGCCAATGATGCTGTTTTCAGGAATAATAAGATCGCTGTACAGTTTGAACCTTATAATAATTTTAATCCTGTAACTTTTGCCCCACGTGTCAATTTGAGTTCATTTACAAACTGCACATTCGAAACAACCGGGGAATTGAACGACAACACTATTGTTCCCGTTGCTTTTGCGATGCTGAACGGTGTCAATGGAATTGATTTTAATGGTAACACATTCAAGAATACTGCTTTTCAAAGTTTTGTAGCAACAGACAGAGGAATTGGCATTAAAAGCAATAATTCCGGTTATTATGTTAACGCTTATTGTACTTCAAATACTCTGCCATGTACAAATTACAAGAAAAATGTATTCGAAAATCTTTTCTATGGGATATACGCGCTGAACAGTACTTCTGCTTATCCTGTATATATCAACAGGAGTGATTTTATAAACAATTGCAGGGGAGTATTACTGAGTGGCGTTAATAATCCTACTGTTACTTTAAATACTTTTGACCTTGGCCCCAATGTGGCAATTAGTTCGTTACAGGGAACAAAATCAATACCGCCACTACCGCCGCCCATGGGTATCTATCTTTATAGTTATGGTCTTAATATTACCAATATTTCTACATTTAACATACAGGAAAATGAGTTTTACAGCGATTATAACGGATATTGTGGTTCTCTTGTATGGAAATGCGGAATTAACGGAAAGGAATTATACAATAACACTTATCACGATTTGAATATTGGCGCTCTGTCAAGTGATCTAAACGGGGGTTTGCAAATAAAATGCAATAATTTTATAAATAATATTTCTGTTGCCGACATTGGTATTACCTCCGGTTCTATTGCAAATCATCAGGGCAAGTGCGTTCTTTATTATGACAAACTTCCGGCAGGGAATACATTCAGTCATACAAATTATGATATAAAAGCAAATATTGGTGTTTCTCAATTTTGGTATCATCATCACACCGGTAACGAAACAACGCCTCAAAATTATACTTCGGGTATTGTTCTTACACAAATGTGTCTTTCTGATTATTCCCCGGCGGCTTGTCCTTCACATCTCAGTTCTGGCACTACGCTTAATCAGTTACTTGCAAATATTACAACTTTGAACAATGAATTAACTGCCCTTAACTCCAACATCGACGGCGGCAGCACACAGGTTATGCTTGATAAAGTGAATTCCAACATGAACTCAGCGCAGTTAAAGAATGTATTAGTGGCAGCTTCGCCTTATTTGTCGGATACTGTAATGATTGCTACGATGAACCGGGGCAATCCCCTGCCTCCCGGGCATCTTAAGCAGGTGCTTGTAAGCAATTCTCCATTAACAAATAATGTGTTAAGTGTTGTTGATAAACAAAAAATACCGTCCGGGATCAAAAGTGAAATTATTGCGGCGCAAACAGGAGGAGAATCTGCAAGGGCTGTGCTTGAACAGGAAATTAATAGTGTTGAGACTGAAAGAACGCTGGCTGTTTCAGAACTGATACAGTTATATGCTGAAGATACAACCGGTAACGGTCCTGAAAATATTATTGCATTTCTTGAAACACAACCCGATAAACTTTCAAAACAAATGCTTGTGCAGGAATATAGTTCTGTAGGCAAATGCAGCGAAGCACAGACAATACTTGGTCAGTTGCCAAAAATATCACAGGACGAAAAAGACTTTTATACATTGTATTCCATACTTGCAGACCTTTGTTCTGCAAGCAGTACCGTGTATGATCTTTCGGAGGAACAAAAACAAACAGTTGAAACATTAGCCCTGTCAAATTCCATTGTCAGCGCCAACGCGCAGGCAATAATGTCACTGGTATATGGCAACTGGTATTGGGAAAATATCGAAGAGCTTACAATACCGGAAGAACAAACCTTACGCGGATACCTGTACAATAACGTTGCATGTAACAACCTTCCGGTTCCCAGCGACACGATCATTTTGCTGGATACTAATTTAACTGAAGTAATAACTGCAACACCGGTAGTAACGGATGCAGCCGGTAAATTCGTTTTTAACTTTTATGATCTAATGTCATTGGATGATAGTGCAATATATACTTTTGGCACAAAGAACGGAGCGATTGAACAGGATACAATTTTTAAAACTATAAGGCAATGGATCACGGCAAGCCCCTTAAGCCTTAATCTGAAAAAACTGGAAGCAGAATTTATTAACGACTCTGATGTATGTGTTACCGATACTGTTCATTTCACCGACAAAACTGTAAATGGATTGAAACCCTATACATATAGTTGGTCTTTTGCTCATGGAATAACTACCACATTGGCAAATCCCGGAATAAAGTTTGTTTCAGAAGGCACTTATAATATATCTTTGGCAATAACAGATGCATCCGGCTGTAAAGATACCGTACGAAAACAGTTTGTTATTCAGTCCTGCCCTTCGGTTTTCGGAACATTGTATGAACATGCGGACTGCGGAGGCGCTCCTTTTGCCGGTGATACTATAGTATTAAAAGATAACGCGGGAAATATTGTAACTACTGTTACTCCATC